>NZ_CP045921.1:900000-1081308 GCF_025273655.1 Candidatus Mycosynbacter amalyticus | reverse complement strand
AGTGATTCCATCTCCCTCGCTTGCTAGTTTATTTTCCCAGAAATACCTTCCGGGTGTCTGTATATAAACTATATAGAAGGCGAGAGTTTTCCACAAGCAGTAGGGTGATGTAAAAAAATACCAAAGAAGCAGCCAACTTTTCCACAGATCGCCATGTCATCTGTAATATTGTGGAAAACTATAGGCAAAAAGGGGATAAGTCATATAGTAGGGTACAGATATGACACATTTGCAAGATTGATACCTTGAATATTTAACAGAGATACGATAGAATAGTACAGATATGCCAAAGCGAACACACCAACCACATACACGTCACCGTGCCCGCACGCACGGTTTTCGTGCTCGCGTCTCGACCAAAGCTGGCCGTGCCGTGATCAAGCGCCGCCGTATTAAAGGCCGCGCTCGCCTGACGGTCTAAGATCCGCGGGACAACACCTACCATAAACACCTTGCCTCGTTGCGAGGTGTTTTACTAGTGTTGTATACTGTAAACTACTCATGTTAGCCCAAAAACACCGATTCCATGGTCATGCCAGTCTCAAATATGTCTATCGCAACGGCGCAGTGAGTCGCTCACGTCTATTTATGGTGCGTGCAGTTCCCAATTCCCGTCGCATGGATCCGCGCTGCAGTGTCGTGGTGAGCAAAAAAGTCCTCAAATCTGCCGTGGGTCGCAATCGTATTCGCCGTCGCGTCTACCACTTACTACACGCTCGCTTGGCTGAGTTTGTTGGTGCGCAGGACGTAGTGGTAATGGTCTGTACTGCCGAGGTGGCACTCGTGCCGTACGAGGAGCTTATGGCGCAGCTCTATACTCAGCTGACCGATGTTGGCGTATTCGCGCCACAAGAGTAAAAATGGTATACTGACTAATAGTAAATAATCCGATGAGGAAGGTGAAGTAAGTGAGTCCGTTTGATCTGATAGTGGTGCAACCGATTTTTAATGCCCTGATGGTGATTTATGGGTTGATTCCTGGGGGCGATTTTGGTATCGCGGTTATCATCTTCACTATCATTATCCGCATGCTCATGTGGCCACTCGTGAAGAAGCAACTTCACCAAGTAAAAGCGATGCGCAAACTCCAGCCGGAACTGGTGCGTATCAAGAAAAAGGCCAAAGGCAACAAGCAGCTTGAAGGCATGATGATGATGGAGCTCTACAAGAAGCACAATGTCAATCCGTTTCGCACGGTGTTGATTCTACTAGTGCAGCTACCGATCTTTATCGGTTTGTATCATGTTATCCAGATCTTTACCCTACACCGTGACGAGCTTGCCAAGTTTACCTACGGGTTCCTTGAGCAGTGGCCACCTGTCGCCCACCTCATCCAGTATCCGGATTCGTTTAATCAGAACCTGTTCGGTGTTATCGACCTAACTCAGCACGCGATTAGTTCGAGCGGCGTGAGCTGGTTCCTCGTCTTCCTGGCGGTAGCGTCGGGCGCATTGCAGTATATTTCGTCCAAGCAAACCATGCCGCAGCAGGCCAGTAGTGATAAAAAAGGTCTACGCCAGCTCATGGCGGAAGCAGCCGATGGCAAACAAGCTGACCAGTCTGAAATCAATGCTGTAGTAATGCAGAAAATGACCAAGTTCCTACCTGTCTTCATGACGGCAATTATGCTTACCTTGCCTGGTGCTATCGCGCTCTACTATGCAGTCTCCACGGCTGTAGCGGTGCTGCAGCAACATATCTTGCTCCAGCGCGACGAAGAGGAGATGGAGGAGATTGCCGATATCGCCACCGACGCCACCGAAGCGGCCGAGAAAAAGGCTAAAGCCCGTGAAGCCAAGGCTCACAAGGCAGAGGTTGTCACGACAGCTCCAGTTGTAAAATCCAAGTCCCAAAAGTCCAAGAAAAAGAAGCCAAGCCAAAAAGCTACTGTCCGTGTCGTCGCAAAGACATCAGGCAAAGGAGGCAAATCATGAATCAGGAACAATCAGCTGCCTTGGCGCAGAAAACAGTCCAAGATATCATTTCGTTTTTTGAAATCAATGTTGAAGTAGTAGCAAGTGTTGAAGATGGTGTAATCAACATTTCGGTGGGTTCAAGTGAGCTCAATAGCCTCTTGATTGGCCGCAATGCCGAGACGCTGCGTAGCCTGCAATCTATCGTCGCGAGCGTACTGCGCAATCAGAACGCCGAGCTGCAGCGTGTCAACGTCGATGTGGCAGACTACAAGCGCCAACGCGCCGATAAGCTTGCCGAGAAAGCACGTGGCTGGATCGAAGAAGTGCGCAAAACAGGCGATAGCTACGTGGCCGATCTCAATGCTGCCGATCGCCGTGTGGTACACCAGGTTGCGACCGAGTATAGCGATATCCGCACTTTTTCTGAAGGCGAAGGCCGTGATCGTCGCCTGATTATCGCTCAGGCAAGTTCGTAGCGCCAGCTGTCATTCCGGGCCCTGGTCCTGGAATCTCATCAATTAAGATCAACTTCACTCTAAGGCGATCCGATACTGCGCCAACGTCTCTTCGGCCATCTTGCGCCATGAATACTTCTCGCGCTGCACTTTTCCCTTCGAGATCAATTCTTCTCGCAAAGCATCGTTGGTCAATACGTCATTTACTGCGCGCGCGATATCATCGGTGTCTGTCGGGGTGAAATAGTGAGCTGCGTCGCCGAGCACTTCTGGCATGCACGACGCATTACTACTCACGACGGGCGCGTCGTACTGCATGGCTTCAAGAGGAGGTAAGCCAAATCCCTCCATGAGCGAGGGGAAGACATAAGCTGCGCAGTTCTCGAATAGCCAGTCGCGCTGATCATCTTCGACAAAGCCTGTGAAATGGATATTTTTATACTCGTTTTTATCAAAGTACGCTTTAGTCATCTCGGCACTTTTGTTCATGCGACCGACAAGAATGAGACCAAGGTCGGGGTGGGTCTCGAGTAGTTTCTGGTGTGCGTCACCGAGGCGCTTGATGTTTTTGTAGTCGCTTTGCTGCCCTACATAGAGTAGGTATCGTTTGAACGGCGTGTCGTATGGAGTTACTTTTCCGGCCTGGAGTTTGTCGGCAGCTTCGTAGGTGACAACAGTTTTGTGCTCAATCTTCGGGTGAAATGCCTCCAGTTCATGCTTGACTGTCCATGTCGGTGTGAGAATCCGGTCGCTCGATGCGCAGACTCTATGAAATACGAAACGACCAACAAGCTGCTTGGCATGAAAGACAAACCAGTTTTTATCGGAATTATATGTATTGAGGAGTGTCAGATCATGAAACGTCGTCACGTGGCGGCCCTGGTAGAGGATAGGCTGTTGGGGCATACAGAAGTGCACAAGATCGGCACCGAGTTCGTCGAGGTATTTCTTGAACCCTAGTTGCTCCCCGAACGAGTAATTAGCAAAATCAATAGTTTGGATCGTAAAATTGGGGTTGGTTGGAGTATAAAAATCCTTGTCTTTTGTTGGTACCAGAACTGTATATGTATTCTCGTGGTCAATTTGCTCCAGATAATTTATCAACCGCTCTACGTACCTACCAGTAGAACTATTGATAATACGAGCGTCGATCGCAATATGACTCATGTGGTGACTCCTAGCCTTGTTTGTATTGCCGGAGCGATGTCGGTCACACTGTCTACTACGGTTACCCCAGCGTCTCGCAGCTGCTGTGATTTGTAGACGGCAGACTCAGACTGGGTACCGAGTATGGCGCCAGCGTGGCCAAGCTGCACACCGGCTGGAGCGGCATGGCCGGCGATGTAGGCGACGACAGGCTTGCTGGCGGATGTTTTGATATATTCGGCGGCTTTATTTTCGCTCTGCCCGCCGATCTCACCAATCAATACGACTGCATCGACGCGCTCGTCGGCTTCGAACTGCGCCAGGCAGTCGACGAAATCCAAGCCTTTTATTGAGTCACCACCAATACCGAGGACACTTGCTTGGCCAAGTCCGGCACGCGTCAGATCACTCACTGCTTCGTAGGTAAGCGTACCGCTGCGACTCACGACGCCGATACGACCAGGTGAGAGGATGTGGCTAGGGATGATGCCGAGTTTGGATTGGCCAGGCATAGCGATACCGGGGCTATTTGGGCCGACAAGTACGCAGTTGCTCGTACTGAGCTTCTGGCGGACGGCTAGCATGTCGTGCACGGGGATACCTTCGGTGATACAGACAATGAGCGGGATATGTGCGTCAATAGCCTCGAAGATGGCGCCGCGAGCAGCGCTGGCGGGGACGAAAATAACAGTGGCGTCTACCTCATGCTCAGCTTGGATATCGCGAACCGTGCGGTACACGGGGATGCTGTCGACCGACTCCCCCGCTTTGTTTGGTGATGTGCCAGCTACAACATTTGTACCATAGTCACGCATAGCGCGCGCATGAAACGACCCATGGGAACCGGTGATACCTTGGACGATGACGGATTTAGGCGCAAAGACGCTAGACATTATGAGCTCCTATTGCAGCTACGGCTTCACCGAGTGACGGATAGAGCGGAAGTTGCGATTCGGCTAATATCTCTTTTGCTTGGTCTACGTTGGTGCCGTCAAGGCGAATATAGAGCTGGGGGAGATTGGCAATTTCCTCGCGAGCCGCGAGGATGGCACGCGCCACCTCGTCGCAGCGGGTGATACCGGCGAAGATATTGATGACGATTGCATCCAGTAGTGGGTAGGTCATGAGCTCGTGAAACGCTGCGAGTACAGTGTCCTTACTTGCTCCGCCACCAATATCTAGGAAGTTTGTGGGTGAATAACCTGCAGCAGACACGGCATCGACTGTCGCCATGGCGAGGCCGGCTCCATTGGCAATAGTAGCGACTACGCCCTGTTTGTCGAGCTCGACAAAATTGGCGCTTGTGGGTTTGTCGTAGAAATCCCAGTCGGGGTGACGAAAGCTCGCGGCATTGTCGAGCTCCATTTTGCAGTCGGCTGCCACGAGTATGCCACTGCGCGTCAGGACGAGAGGGTTAATCTCACACAGCAGCGCGTCCTGCGTACGCATGCAACCGACAATCTTTCCGATGAGTTCGCCTAGTGCAAATTCTTGTGACTCTAGACCAAGATATTCTGCCAAGCGAAGCGCCTGTGTCTCTGTAGTGTCATCGGCTACTTCGCGGAAAAACGCATCAAGTGGCTGTGACTCAATATCCACACCACCATCTTTGTGCGCCATGAGTACGATTGCCTGCTCGTCGCGATCGACAGATACATTCAGGTAGAACTCGCGGTCGATGTCGAGCAACTCCTCGGCAAGTACGCTGGTGGCTGTATAGCCATCGATATCCGCTACGAAGACCGAACGCACCGCTTCGGCGAGTTTCCCCTGCTCACGTACGAGCTGTATACCGCCAAATTTATTGCGGCGACCAGTGAGTACTTGTGCCTTGATGACAGCGGGGAACACTTCGGGTAACTCGTCTGGGGTGTGCAGCAGCTGAGAGTTTGGTACTGCAATACCGCTAGTTGCGAGGAGTCGCTTGGCTTCGTATTCGAGTAAACGCATTATCTACTAGTGTACTATTTCTTGCCAGTGAAAAGCGAGCGGAATTTGCGCAGACCCGTTTGATCCGGCGGAAGGTCGGGCCAGAGGATTGATTTAATATAGTCGTCACCTACCTTTTTATCTCTCTGGATTTTGTGCCTGGCGGGGAGGGCGTGGAACCAGAAAAGAGGGATCTGCCACAACCAACCTTTGAGTGCCGGTATAACACCTCCGTGTATGATTGCTTTGAAAAATATGAGGGTATAGGCAATGATGAGACGGGCGCCCACTGGTAATAATAGAGGCGCAGGGATGTTTTTGATATAAACGAGTGGTAGGTTTTTGAAATAATGCATCGTACGAACAGCTGGATATTTATTGAACGTACCCCCTTGCTCGTGGTAGAGTACAGCCTCAGCGCAGTAATACATCTTAAGTCCAGCGAGCTGGGCGCGAAAACTAATATCGACATCTTCAAGGTAGGCGAAAAACGTTTCATCGAATAGTCCTATCTCTCGGAATACTTTTGCATTATAGAGGGTGCCGCCACCTGTTGCACCAAATGTTGGCCCCGAAACTGCCGCATGTGCCGCCGGGCGGTTGCGATCGCGTGGAAAAGGCAGTCCCCATACAGAGTATTGTTCACCTGTGCTATCGATTGTTTTGCCGCTACTATGGAGCATGAGGCCGGTTACGATATCGCTCTTGGTGTCGTGTGCGCAGGAGACAAGTTGCTCGATCCAGTCGGGGGCGGGTAGGGCGTCGTTGTTGAGGAGTGTCACGAAATCATACTTATGCTCCAGCGCATGGCGAATACCAGTGTTGACGCCACCCGCGAAGCCAGTATTGACAGGATTTTGCAAAAACGCAATCTGATGTGCCGCCGTGTAATCCCGCAGCTGTGTCGTATGTGTCGAGGCGTTGTCGACGATGATTGGTGTTATATCTTGGTAGGTCTGACGAGCTAGCGAATCAAGACACTCGATAGTCTTCTCTTCGGCATTGAAATTTAGTACGACGACTGCAACGCTACTCATATATTGAGCTCTATTATATACTACAGAGAGTATATGAGTGGAAAGCAGAAACTACGCGCAATCAAACACAAAGCTTCGTGGGTGGCAAAACATCCCGGTCAGGTAGTGGAGACGGCAGCAGGTCATGCACGACTTGCAGTGCAGGCTGGCCCTGGCAAGTACATGGATCTCCGCCGCCAAAAACGCTCGCACCAGTTCGGTTGTGGCATTAAGACTGCCTATAGTCAGTATGAGATCAATACCTGGCGGCTGGCGCACTCGTATCCTTTGGTTCTGTTGCTTGTGGGTGAAACGGTGAATGACGAGCGGGCGCGAGAGCTTGTTGCGCTGCAAGCGGTTGTGCGTTGTCATTTTTTTGCTGCACCATCTGTCGCAGAAAAACTGCAAGCGTTGTCGGACGATATGCATATCGCGACAGCGACAGCACAGCTTACGGGTGTAGGGACATTTACGTTCACAGGACTACGCGCCACGATCATGCAGACGCATATGGACAACGACATCATATTGGTCAATCTAGCTGATATGTTACCAGATCACGCATATTTTGAGACCATACAACACGTTGCTTATAACTACCACGAAGAAGTTGGAATAGTTGCTCCGTCATACCTCTATGACAGTCAGCAATATAGCGGTGTTGAATTTGATCGTACGGCTGCCGAATTTAGATGGATGGGTTCGGTCGAAAGTGATATTGGACAACTTGCGATACCTCGCTACACCCTCACAAATTACTGGCATGGATTGTATGTGCGGTTTGATACGCTGTCGCGTTTGGCGCTTTCCTCGACAGATATTAACGGCAGTATAGATGAAGTGATGTCATATGTGATTGGACGAGCATGGCAACAAAACATTCGTACCCTTACATACTCACCCCTTCAGTTACAGGTCGTAACGTTACCCAATATGAAATTATTACCGTTCCACACGACATGGTTACTTGAGCCGCGTCGTACTACCAATGCGAAAGGACAGACACGAGTTATCTATGTGCTCAATGCAACGACTGTAAGTGGCGGCATTAAAGTAGTGTTCGAACATGTCAATGGTCTACTGAAACGTGGTTTTGAGGTAGAGATCTGGTCGGTTCAGGGGCAGCCAGACTGGATGGATGTTAATGTCACTGTGAAGAAGTTCTACAATTATCAGGATATTGAACTTGCACTGCGTGACGAAGATGCTATCAAAATCGCGACCTGGTGGGAAACTGGCCCACCCGTATGGCTTGCTAGCGTGAACCGTGGAGTGGGGGTGAATTTCATCCAAGAGTTCGAACCATGGTTTTATCCGGACGATGCCGACGCTCGCGCGGCCGTGGTGTCGACCTATCGCAGGGAGCTCGTGAGTACCACTACCACGTCGTACAATCAGGATGAGCTCGAGGCAGTAGGCCTGCGTGATATGATGATCATCCCAGTGGGCTACGACGGCTCGGTGTATCACGAGGACAAGAAAGTACCGCGTGCAACTGACACGATGTTGGCTGTCGGTCGCTCGTTTTTCCAGAAAAATTTCGAATTCACCAAACAAGCTTGGCTGTCACTCGGCGACAAGCGCCCAGCACTTACATTGTTTGGTTCTGAGCCAGATATTTTGCACGATGAGCGTGTTCAGTACCATGTCAAACCAACAAACGAAGAGGTGAATACACTATATAATACCGCCACGCTCATGGTTCAGACGTCTCGGCACGAAGGTTTCTGTCTCCCTGCTATAGAAGCGATGGCGGCCGGATGCCCTTTGATTTGTACAGATATGCATGGTAATCGTGATTTTTGCATAGACGGTGAGACATGCTTGATGGTTGAGCATGATAACATTGCACAGTTAGCCGGTGTAATCGAGCGCCTAAAAGAAGATACAGAGCTACAGGCGAAGCTTCGCAAAAATGGCCTCGCGATGGCAAAAGAATATGAGTGGTCTGCGATTATAGACCGCGTTGGTGAATTTTACAAAAGTCTTAGCTAGCGCTTTTTTACCGTATGATATGCACGCTTTGCCACGCCCCACACGGGTGTCTTTTTGAGGGCTTTCACTGGACGGGTTTGCTTAAGATAACTTGTCGTAGTAATCGGAGGAGTAATCGACTCTGCACGAGTAATTTCATCGAGTTTGCGCGGCGCGCGCGCGTCATAATGGCGAATATAGTTAGAGAGGTCTTTTAGTGTATTTCCCCAGCGCCAATCTTCGCGAGCCGTTTCGATATTCGCAACAATATCTTTGTACTGCTGCTTATTCTCATAGAGCGATAAAATAGCTGCTTCGGTGGCGTTAACGTCTTTACAAGGGGTCGTAATACCAAGGTTGTGAGAGCTGATATAATCCGCAAACCAGTCGCCACTCGTGACGATACTTGGGAGTTTGGCCCAGAAATGATCCAGAATACGAGTACGAAATGCGTACCGAGTCTCGAGTGATTCGATATGCGAAGAAATTGCTACGTCGGCATCAAGTAGATAGTTAGACCGCTCGCCTGCAGGTACCCAGTCCTCGAGGAAGATGACGTTTTTTTGATATACACCGAGTTTTTTGGCGTGCTCGATTGAGCGGTCGACGTTTTTTGGTCGGCCGACATGCTTGTTGGGGTGAACGACACCGTAGAAGACGAGTTTGATGTCGGGGTGCTGTTTCGCAAGATTTGCAACGGCAGTAATGGGAGTGATGGCGTCGAACCAGTCCCAGATACCACCCGCCCATAGTAGGACGAAGTCGTTTTTGCCGGTCAGTTTACCTTTTATCGGATGGTGAGTTTGTTGTGGCTCACCCGCCTCCATGCCAAACGTTGCATAACCGATGATGTCTTGGACTTCACGGGTGTCAAGATTGCTTGGTAGGAGACCTTGATTAGCCATCATGAAGCCGAGCCACCAGTCGCGCTGGCGCTCGTTGGAGCATACGAAATAACTACCGGTTTGGCAGCAGAAGCGAAAATAGCGAAGCAGCTCGATGTACTCTCTATCTTTATCGGCCGGATTAGTAAATCCACTAATCTTCTCGGCACCGACAGTTTCAACAGGGAGGGCGTTGTAGAAGTCATACACAATACGCTTGCCCTGCTCAATGGCGTAGGTTGCTGCATTGCGATCGAACATTTGGCAAAAAAGTACATCACTACTATCAATAAGCGTTTTAAGCTGATCGATGTGATTATATGATGCGAGCTTAACTCCTTCGATTGGATCAAGCGCCGTACTGCCTTCTATGCCGATAGCGAGAGTTGTATCGAATTCTCCGCCAAGCACGCGAGCTACCTCGACATACCGCATGCCAGGTCCGGCCATTTTTTTGCCGACAACATCCGGTGAGATGACGAGCACTCGTGTCGTGTTGGTTTTACTCATACTCCAAATATTGTATCATAGGTGAGAGCGAGTAAGTCTTATAAACAAGAGAGAGTAGCGTGATCAAGCAAACAGTCTATCAATACGGCAAAAAAGTCTATAAACGGATGCCCGAGGGTGCAAAGAAACGGTTTCATAAGGCCAGCCAGAAGGCGCTCTATTCCCACCACACTACAAACATCCCTGTAGTGGGTCCGTCGAAGGAGTCTATACGTGACTGGATCGCAGCTCATAAACGGCCTGTAAGTATCGTCATCCCGAGCTATAATGACTATCCACTACTAAAAGCTTGTATCGAGAGCATCTATGACACCTGCGCGCACCTAGAATACGAGATAATTGTATCCGACGATTACTGTCAGCCGGAAAACCGTGAATTGCTTAAGACACTCGAATCCGACAGGGTGAAAGTGGTCTTCCGCGAAGAGCGCGGTGGCTTCGCCAAAAACGTCAATACCGGCATGAAACATGCGAAACACGACATCCTGCTACTCAATAGCGATATCATTGCCTTGCCGGATTGGCTCGATGTATTGCAATACAGCGCCTACGCAATAGATGAGAAGATCGGTATGGTAAGTCCTAAACTCGTGTATCCAGATGGTCGTATTCAGTACGGCGGCACTTATCACGCACGAGTTATTGCGCCGCAGTGGTTTGGGCATAAATATGTTGGCCGAGCAGCAAGTGATATTCAAACATGTGTGCCGGGTTATAACCGTACTATCTCTGGTGCCTGCGCATACATCCGCCGCGAGGTGTACGAAGAGCTCGGCGGGCTCGATGAAAATTTCTGGCTAGGGTTTGAAGATGTCGACTACGGTTTGCAAGCCTGGGCCAAGCAGTATCGCTGCTACTATAACCCGGCATCTATCCTGATCCACTATGAATCGGCCACACGTGGTTATAGTCAGGGCAAGCGAGAATTGGCGTCAATGCGCTATTTCTGGCGACGCTGGGAGAAGCTTTTCATTAATCGCCCATCACTAGTATCAACAAAAGGCACACTTAAGCTTGACTACGTAATTAGTGATGCCGCACCTGCGCTATGGCGCAGCTATGTTGAGCAGCAGGTGCATGAGATGGATAAATTTGGTCACGACGCGGTGCTACATGTTATCGAGGCGGGACAGCCGGATGAACTGTTGATTGACTCAATCGGCACGCGTGAGTCGCTCAAAATCACCTGCGACTATGGTGCTGCAGATACTGTATGGTTGAGCGCGCTCGAACATGGTCGTGCCGTCTACTTGTTGCCAGATATAGAATCAACTCAATTCCCTCATGATCGCAACCAACAAGTGACGATTGTTGCTGGCTACCAGCCTGAGTTTAACTACATTACGCCGAATCGTTGGGCGGCCAATCAGCTGCAAGCTGAAACGGCATGGGAGTCATCGGCTCGCGTCGTGCCGGCACTTGACCTTGCTCATAAACAGATGGCACGCAAGAAACTTATTATGACTTTTGATCTCGACGATAAAAGCCGGGCGACAGTGGAGACACAAGCTAGCGTCAACGGCCTTAAGGTCGCTCATCACACTACAACTGATATGTCGGTCGAGAAGCTTGCGGAGCTTCGGGGGCAAGTTCCTATGTTTGTTGTGCAGGGCAAAGTATTTACTAATAGTTTCGTGAGCTTAGCGCTGATGTCACTCGGCGGTGTGTTGCTCTCGCCCATGGAGGACAAGGCGCGTTACGAAGTGATGGATGGGTATAACTCACTATCATTCAAAGATCGAGCGCAGCTTGCGAAGACGATCAACGACTTGCATGACGATGAGATAAATCGCACAGAACTTACTGCTAATGCGCAGCAAACGATTACACTATATGCAGGCCGTTCGTCTCGCGATACGGAAGCGGCGCTGCAGCTTATCGCAGAATCGTTGTTGTAGATACAGTAGTATCAAGACACCATCTGTCGTATAATGGACTATAACTACTATGGTAAATAACTTATTCGCTGCTAAAAACCGCATCTTGCTGCGTGAGCTAATTATTACCGATTTCAAGCTTCGCTATCAGGGATCGGCACTTGGATATGCATGGAGTATGCTCAAACCACTCTTCCTGTTTGCTATTCTCTATGTCGTTTTCAACCAGTTCCTGAAACTCGGTCGCGACATTGAGCACTTCCCGGTCTACTTACTGCTCGGTATTGTGCTATGGGGCTTCTTTACTGAAGCCACTACCAACGGGCTCAACGCGATTATTGCTCGCGGAGATCTGATTCGTAAGATTAATTTCCCACGCTATATAATCGTGATCTCGGGTACCGTGTCGGCACTCATCAACCTCGCTTTCAACCTGGTTGTGGTGTTTGTATTTATCCTACTCAACGGTGTCCATATTAGCCCCATGGCGCTGCTTGTTGTACCACTTATTATTGAGCTGTATGTGTTTGCTCTTGGGTTGGCGTTTTTCCTCTCTGCGCTTAATGTCAAGCTACGGGATATCGGCTACCTCTGGGATATATTTCTACAAGCGGCGTTCTATGCTACACCGATCATCTATCCGGTAGCAATGGTAGTTGCCGAGAGTCCGCTCGCTGCCAAGCTTATTATGCTTAACCCTATCGCACAGACGGTACAGGACATCCGCTATGTACTTGTGACACAAGACAGCATTACTCTTTATCAGCTCGTCAGTGGTTGGAAAGTATTGATTCCATTTGTCATCGTCATAGTAACATCGATATTCGGTGTCTGGTATTTCAAGAAACGAGCCAAGACGTTTGCGGAGGATATATAAAGTGGCCAATATACAGAAAACACCGGCGATTGTGGTTGAAGATTTATCGAAGACCTTTCGTATTCCTACGGAGCAAAGTTCTGGCATCAAGCAAGCAATCATTAATCGTTTTCGGGGCGTCAAAGGCTATCGTGAATTCAGTCCACTGCAAAATGTCAGCTTTACAATTAACGAAGGTGACTTCTTTGGTATAGTGGGACGCAACGGCAGTGGTAAGAGTACACTACTTAAGCTTCTAGCGGGTATCTACGAGCCAAATGGTGGTAGCATCCAAACAAAAGGCACACTCGTACCGTTCATTGAGCTGGGCGTCGGCTTCAACCCCGAGCTGACAGGTCGCGAAAATGTATTTCTCAATGGTGCGCTGCTCGGTTTTAGCCACACTGACATGGCGAAAATGTATGATGATATCGTAGAATTTGCCGAGTTGGGTGATTTTATGGAAGAGCGCCTCAAGAACTATTCTAGTGGCATGCAGGTGCGCCTAGCATTCTCTATTGCGATCCGTGCCGATGGCGATATTCTACTGCTCGACGAAGTACTGGCCGTAGGTGACGAAGCGTTTCAGCGTAAATGCAACGAATATTTCCTCAGCCTCAAAAAACGTAAAAAGACCGTCATCCTGGTAACACATGATATGGGGGCGGTGACTAAGTATTGTACAAAGGCTTTGCTGATTGAGAAGGGTAAAATCAAGATCGAAGGCAACCCTGAAGATGTTGCAAACCAGTACGTTGCCGACAATTTACCGGCCGACGTGAGCAAAAGCAAGGATGACGGTAAATATGAGACCGGACTGAGCAAAGATACGCCAGTACTGCGTAATGTTGCTGTGTCAAAAAAGGTCGTGACAAGTGACGACGTATTTCGTTTCTCGATTGAATACACGAATCATTCGCATAAGAAAGTCTATGCGGCGTTTTCCCTGCTCGATGTACGGCGAGGCGGTGTGGTATATGACAGCGGTTCCATAGAAGCACTTGGAGGCAAGCAGACTCTGACGTTTGACATACCACTCAAATGGTTCAACAGTGGTGATTTCAAAATTATTTCGTCGCTGCGAGATGGTGCCAACCCCAAAAAAGCCGGCGTACTTGGTTTTACAAGTGATGTGAATTCTGCATTTTTCTCTATACGCAACAAAGGCGAGAAATCGGATTACGCGCTATTAAACGGGGAAGAGTTGCAGGTTAAGCGACTGTAAAGGTAATTCTGTTACGATAGATATCACAAGACTAAAGAGAGGGGATGTTTGAGGTATATTAGCGAGCTACTGACTCGAGTAGGCAGGCGCCTCGATCGTCGCCACTATAGTCATGCTGACGGTGCAATATTGACTCTCACGGGGTATTTCAATTACGGTAATGTTATTCAGCGCTATGCGCTACAACAATTCCTCGTTCAGCATGGCCATAAATTTGTATCGTATGTCGATACGCATTCGGCGCCACACGATCATTACAGGATCACTCGGCGGAGTCGCCTCAAAACTCCTGCCCGAGCAATTAAACGCTTCCTTAGGTCGCAGCGGCCATACTGGTACGTGCCATCACTCTATGATATACACCCAGAATCGCATCGTATCGGACATATCATCGAATTCGTAAACGATAATATATGGATCAAGCCGTTTGACCCCAAAGATACGTTTGGACACTATGTAGTTGGTTCTGATCAGGTATGGCGCAACTGGTGGAATAATAGTGAGACACTTGGCTACTACTTTCTCGATTTCTTAGAGGGTCGCGAGGTAAACCGTGTAGCATATGCAGCGAGCTTCGGTATGGAGCAGATCGGCGATGCTATGACGCCAGACGACATCGAATACGTACGACCCCACATACAGCTATTTGATAGCCTTTCGGTGCGCGAGGAGACGGGCGTCGATATAGTGTTCGATACATGGGGGCGCGACGACGTCGTGAATACTGTCGATCCGACACTTTTGCTTTCACGAAATGACTACTCTACTCTCATAGACAAAAGCGCGGCGTCGGACGAACAAGTGCAGCCAGTCTTTACTTATATTATCGACCAGACCACAAAAGAAAAAGCGTTCATCTCGCGGATGAAGCGATATTACGGTGTGGCAAAGGCGACCGAGATTCGAACACATGGTGGCGCAGAAAATGATACACTGCCTCCTATGGAGTTATGGCTCAAAGGGTTTCGCGACAGCGATCTCGTCGTCACCAATTCCTACCATGGCCTGCTGTTCTCTGTCATTAACAACACAAACTTTATCGTAGTAGGTCGCACTCACGGTGGCTTATCGCGTCTGCATAGCTTTCTGTCTGAATATGGACTCGAAAGCCGGTTTGTCGACGAAACTGCACTTGATGCGTTTGACCCAAGTTCGCTAGATACTATCGACTGGACACACATTAATTCGCAGCTGGATAAGCGTCGCACGCAGAGTGGCGACTGGCTACTTCAGAGTCTCAACTAAAATACAGCCCTGCTGCTGGTATAATGAAAGACATGAAGACACCGCTCGTATCTGCAATTATCACCTGCTATAACTATGGGGAGTTTGTAGGCGAGGCAATAGAGAGTCTACTAGCACAAACATATAGCAATATCGAGATCATCGCTATAGATGACGGATCGACAGATAACTCGTTGCAGGTTATCAATAAGTACCAGAGTAATCTACGGGTTATTAGTCGCGCAAATCACGGGATTGTCTATACTCGCAACGAAGGATTACGAATAGCAAAAGGTGAGTATGCAGTATTTCTCGATGCAGACGACTTCTTCGATAAGGGATATATCGAGCAGATGGTTGCTATTGCCGAAAAGACTCATGCTGATGTAGTGTATCCAAACTGGCATGTGTTTGGCGACCAAGAATATCGCACTGAGTTTGCCGAGTTTGACGTGCAAAAGCTCATCAAACAGGAGCTGCACTGTACGGCTGAGTCATTGATCCGACGCAGCGCCACGGTGGATCATGAGTTTGAAAGTGTTGCTATTGCCGAAGATTGGGATTATTTCCTAGGGCTTGCGCTAGCTGGCAAGAAGTTTGTGTTGGCGGCGGATTCATATATCAACTACCGGGTCCGTACTGGTACGCGAGCAACCACTAAGACACTCTGGGAGAATATGTACGATTTCTGCGCCATCCTAGAGAAATGGCAACAGAAATACCCAGACGTCGTGAATCATCTAGATCTCCCTATCGGCTGCGGTATGCAGCGCGATGGCCAGATAGATGAACTCAAACAGAAACTTGCCACTAGCGAAGCTATGGTAAAGAAACAGGATCAAGACGCGCGGCAAATGAGGCATGAAATCTCTCGCTTAGACAAGGATATTCACAAAATTTATCGCTCAAAGAAATATCGAATCGGTGAAACTATCGCTCGCCCACTCGCCCTTGTGAAGAAACCACATCGCGAAACGAAGTAGAAAGTTTCTTCGAGGTTTAGCGCACTAGGAACGTATTGCTTGCCCAGAGCGGCCTATTGCCTGCGTAAAGTACCGAGTTGCCATCACCCTGTATACGGAAGATGGTGCCACCGGTAGAATTGGTTCGTGTCGACCAGGTAGCATAATTATTGCCATCGTAGGTAACGATATTGCCGTCGTTTTGGATGATCATACGGTCAAACTTTCTGCCATAGGTGTTGCTAGCCCAGATAGCACGCGTCGGCGTATAGAGGACGATATTGCCGTCTGTCTGTAAGGTGAGGCGGTAATAACGATCTGGCGTGAAAAGTGACTGACCTGGGAAAATAGTTTGGTCACCAAGCACAAGACTGTTCGCGAGGTCGGTTTGATCAAATGTTACAGAGTTGGATGCCCAGGCTGCACTGCCGTTTTTATACATCACCAAGTTGCCGTCGCTTTGCAGGGTGAGCTGGCCGCTTGTGCCAGGCGAGAATGTATTAGATGCCCAGAGCGGCGTGTTGTCGCGGTACAGTACTAGATTGCCATCGGTTTGATTGACAAGGCGATTGGCGCCGCTATTGTCGGTGTTACTAGTCCAACGCTTAGTATAGTTGGTCCAGATTTCTAAGCTTCCGCCAAACGACAGGTGAAGTACCGAGTGGCCGTCGCTCGAGATGATGTTTTGGCCCGGGGTAAGGGTAGCGCCGCTACTGAGTTTGTCGTTGGTGGATTTATACTTAGTGTCGAGTGCCGCTGCCACAGAGATATTGTGTAGGAATGTCGGGTTCGACACCCAGCCGGCACCTTCCACTACGACACCAAACCATTCTTCGTAGATATCTGGCGATTGTGGAGCTGTGAGGCTGTAGTTGAAGGTGGCTTGATTGCCGGGAGCGACATCGCCACTCTCAGTGTAGCCGCCTGTACGATTTGGTTGCTGCCAGCTGCTGTCGGCGAACGCTGAGCTTCGATCCTGACCCCGTTGTGTACCGAGTCGTGTTGTAGCTTTGGGCCAGGTGAGCCAGCCTGTGTTAGTGGTAACGACGCGCGCATAGACTTTTTGGCCGGGTTTGATATTGTAGATGCCGTTGGTGTTGGAGACAATCTGTGTGCGTGCGGCGTCATAGTAGAGTGTGGTCGATTCGACACGCCAGCTATAGGGTGCACCGGATGTGTTACCAAACCATGAGGTGAAGTAGCGGTAGAAGTTGATATTGCCGTAGGCACCACATGGAACAGTTGTGCCCATGGCGGCCGCGAGTGCTGCAGCGTTCGGTTGGTAGGGGGTGTAGTTGTAGAGTGCCTGAGTGGCGCGGTTTTGGATCGCAACATTGGAGCCGCCACAGCTGGCGTCTGGATTGTAGCGGATGTAGTTGGTACCGACTATATAGGGTGTATACCAGCTAGGTGATGCATCCATGATGGCCCGGAACATTTTGGCAGCCCAGCTTAGTTGATTAGTGAGGCCATAATACTGTGAGTCGCATGGAGCGGTGTCGGGGCAGCCGTAGCCGGTGGCTGAGCGGTACTGGACCGAAACAGGCCAGGTGTCGGTGACAAGCCCCTGCTCTTTTTGGAGGAGGACGATCAAAACTTGCGGGTTGATAGAGTAGGCCTGAGCAGTGTCGTAGATAATCTGCGCGGCAGAGCGGCCGTTTTCGGTATAGTCGCGCAAGCAGGTGTAAGGTGCCATGTAGCCACGAGCTTCGGCCCACTGGCGACGAGTGCCACCACCGTACTCCGATGTCTGGGTGCCCCAGGTGTCACAGCTCGGTACTTTGCTATTCAGAAACGCCTGAATATAGGCGGGGCTCATGGTGTTTTTGTCGGTGAATACACTGTCGTCGATGATACGGCCAGCGTCGAATCCGGCAGCATGTGTAGTATTGCCGACAAGTGATATGGTGAGGGTGATCGCCAATCCTGCGCATGTGAGGCCAATGCCATGGAGTAGTGAATACATACCTATTACTACCTTACCTCTATGGTGCCAGTTACGCCACCAGTATGGCTACTGCCACTGAGCTGCATTGAGACGTTCCAGGTACCCGTGCTGAGCTCGCTCGTAGGGATGTCGAAGCCCTGGCAAGTTGAGGACTGAGCGAGCGACTGAATAGCCGCTTGTTTGGTGACGGTTGCACTACCTTTTGTGAGCGTCAGTTGGCAGGTGCCGCCAGTGACGACAGAGTTGATGAGGAAGCGAAGTTGGTAGGTGTTGCCGTTTTGGGCGCTTGCAGAGATAGTGACGGCAGCAGCAGGAGTAGTGGTAGATGTACCGGTGTCGGTCGAGGCACCAGATTGCTTGTCGCTGTTGGTGCTAGTATCAGAGTCAGACGCACCCTGTTGGCTCGAGTTGTTGATCGAATCCTGTTTTGTCTGAGTTCCCGCGTCCTTTTCCTCTTGTGTGGCTGGTTTGGTGGTGTAAGATTCGGACTGCTGACTACGCGTATGTATTACATACCATGCGCCCACTGCTACGGCGACGCAAAGTATGATAAGCGATGTGATGATGAGCGGTTTTTTGCGACTTTTTTGTTTTTGTAGCTGCATATATGCTCCTTTTGCCTTCTATTGTATCTGAAAGGCTTATGTTTTACAACAGATAGTTTGCAAAAGTACAACGAAGTTGTATTTTATATGATTTTTAAGTCAATCTGCTCGTGTATAATTGTGAGTAAGTGACAAATCTGAAAAAACGATGCGGTTCGATGTGGAAGCGATATAAGCGTGATATCTACGCGTTGCTTGTGATTGTGATCTGTATTGTGCTGGCAAACAGCATTTCGATTTTTCTGACGAACCCAAATCCGGTCTTGAAGCGCTCTGGTTTGCCGCTTATGGGTCAGACCGACTACACACGCTATATTGACGGTGACAACACGATAGACCCGAACGACGGTTACACCAAACAGGCGCTCGGAACAGCAGCAGCTCGTCAGGTGCAAGCGGGCGATATGCCTTACTGGAATCATGACGAGGGGATTGGATTTCCATTACTTGCAAACGCACAGTCGGCGGCACTGTTCCCGTTGACGCTACTACTTACGGTGCAGGGTGGTTTTTTGCTGTTTCAGCTGGCACTGGAGCTTATAGCTGGCGTCGGAATGTATCTTTTCTTGCGCAAATTGGAACTGGATCGTCGCGCTTCTACGGTGGGCGGCGTACTCTTTGGCTTGTGCGGCACATTTGCATGGCTCGCCAATGCCGTCTGTAATCCCGTGGCGTTTTTGCCGTGGATGTTGCTGGGTATTGAGTATCTACGAAATGGTACAGCACGGACACGACATCCGCTATGTATAGGTGTCATTTTTTCGCTTAGTCTCGCACTATCGCTCTACGCGGGCTTTCCAGAGACAGCCTATCTCAACGGTCTTTTTGTACTCGGCTGGGCACTTGTGCGTACTGTAGGGTTAGAGGGTTCGAGATGGCGATATTACATGAACCTTGGGTTGTCTGGATGTGTGGGGCTGCTGCTAGCGGCTCCAGCTATTGTGCCGTTTGTGCAGACTCTCTCAGTTTCGCATCTCGGAGTGCACGACGGTGAGGCGCTGAAGCACGCAGGCCTGAGCTGGGCGGGGCTTCCGATGATGTTTGTGCCGTATGTATACGGGGCGATGTCGGACGCGGGGTCAATCGAACTGCTAGGCACTTGGTTTAGCATTGGCGGCTACGTCACGTTTGCTGCATTGCTACTGGCACTACTTGGGATGTTCGCCACGAAGTACCCACGCGCAGTGCGAGTGTTCTTGGTAGTATGGGCAGTGGTAGTGACGGCTAGAATTTTTGCCGCACCACTTATTACGGACATCCTGAGTGTATTGCCCGCTATGAAGGAGACGGCTGTATATCGGTACCTCACACCTACAGTGGTGTGTGCGGTAGTGATTCTTGCGGCGATGGCGCTTGATCATGTGGCTCATAGGGGGGTATCGCGCAAGATGCGCTATACGTTTGGTGCGGGTACGGCTACGTTTGTGATTGTCATCGCGCTGATCGTGTGGAGCCAGATCCCGGGCAATACCGACACGACAAATTATAAGCGTTGGCTGATATTATCTGTTGGGATTGCGGGTGTCGTAGTAGGCGCAATTTCGTATCTCGTGTATGCGCCACGTCGACATAGACGTATAGCGCTGGCGCTTGTTACTGTAGTAGTGATCGCGGAGGCTGTAGTGCTATTCGCAATCCCACAGCTTGCCGCGACTAAGCGACCAGCGCAAGTTGAAGATGGAGCGGTACAATTCTTGCGTACCAACTTGGATCAGCAGCGTTTCATCTCGTTTGGGCCGATCCAGGCAAACTACGGTTCTTATTTTGGTATCGCTCAGGTCAATAATAACGATCTACCTGTGCCGACACTGTGGGCAGATCATATCACCAACAAGCTTGCGCCGGAGGCGGGTGATCCGGTCAATTTCACCGGCGTATACTCCACGGATCTCGCGAAACATCCACCTATTCAGGAGTTTTTGGCCAATATCGACGAATATCGCAAGATCGGGGTAAAGTACGCTGTATTCGGAGAAAATGGTATCACGGAGGCGCAGGCGGCCTCGGCTGGCTTGGTGCGTGTATATGATCGCAACACGGTCTGGGTTTATGAATTGCCGCACCCGGCGCCATATGCCGAGTCTGACCTCTGCACGATCCAGGCGCAGACGCGAGATCAGATGACGGCATACTGCCACGAAGCGGGTACATTGGTGCGTCGAGAGCTGTTTTATCCGGGGTGGCAGGCTACTGTCGACGGGCACCAGGTTGATATTCAGCAAGAGTCGGATATATTCCAGAAGATATCTCTGCCGAAGGGTGAGTCGAAGATTACCTTCTACTATGCCCCTCCTAATATAGTATGGAGTTGGATATTGTGTGCGTGTGCGTGTGGCATACTGATAGGGACGCTGTTGTGGCGACGGCTCAGGTGATTTTTCGGAAAGTGGTAGGTGTACTGAGACGTCCAGATTATTTCTTTGTGTTGATTGCGGCAATACTTGGTTTTGTAGTGCTTGCACTCGTACCGCCGCTTCAGGTGCCAGACGAGATAGGGCACTTTTCGCGCGCGTATGCACTAAGCGAACTAAATTTCCGGCAAGACAATCTATCCACCGGATCGGGTGCACACTTGCCGACTGCAATCGGTCAGTTCGAAGAGATGGTGAGTCGCGACAACCTCCCTAATCTATATACGGCGAAGTATACCCCTGACACTGCGCGGCGCGCTATGGCGATACGCGTGACACCTGAGCGTACGGATCGCATGTTTGTGAATCTGGCAGCGTACTCACCTGTCGCATATGTGCCGCAGGCTACGGGTATAGCGGTGGCGCGTCTGTTTACGTCGCGCATAGGAGTGATGTTCTACGCGGCGCGTATTTGTAACTTACTCTTTTTTGTGGGGCTATGCTACGCGGCAATACGACTCATACCTGTAGGCAAGTGGCTGATAGCGGCTGTGCTCGTTTCTCCTATGGTAGTGTTTCTTGCTGGGTCGCTTTCTGCTGACGTCTCGGTGTTTGTCTACACAACTCTCCTGATAGCAATCACCATGTATCTCTGGACACGCACACCCCCACAAATCCAGACCAGATGGTGGGTCATATTGGGCATCGTCGCGTGTGTACTCGCACTCTCCAAACAGGCATATATTGTGTTTGTGCCTTTTGTTGCACTGTTGCTTGTTCGGCGGACCAAACAGTTCAGGTGGCGCACTAGCCAGCTGTATGCGAGCCGAATACTACCTGTGTTACTAGTATTTCTCTCTGTCGTAGTTGCGTATATAGGCTGGACATACGTCAATCAATCCACAGATGCCGATACAAGTCTGATACAGCGTGCGAATGGGTTTGCCGTAAATCCCGAGGAGCAGCTTCGTAAAGTGACGAGCGATCCACTCTATGCCGTGTCGACGGTCGCAAGTACGGCAGTTGGGCAAGCCTCAGATGAGACATTCCAGTCGATGTTCGGGTCGTTTGGTCGGCTCAATGTCAATCTTCCCATGTGGGCTATAGGCATGTACGTTGTAGTGCTTCTACTCTTTGTAGGATATGTGTCGCAGGCTAACGCGTCACTCTTAGTGCAGCAGCGAACTCTGGCATTGATTATTGCTGGCGTCTTAGTGGCGGTGTGCAGCCTAGGCATATTTGTGAGCCTCTTGCTGGTGTGGACACCAGTGGGGGCCGAAAGTGTGGCGGGGATACAGGGGCGGTATTTTATTCCTTGTTTGCTACTACTGGCTCCGGGTGTCGTAGGTGTGTATCGCCATACGCTTCGCCTGCGCTATCTCATTCTACCTATGACCATTGTACATCTGAGTATGTGTATCCTCTTGATAGATCGGTATTACGGTTTCTTTACATAGGAATCATAAAGTAGCCTCGCGGAGAGGCTACTTTATGGGAGTCTATAGGATTTCTATTTTGACTCGTGATACTCTTTTTCGACGTTGACGTTCCAGACGTTTTCTTTGTCTTTGCGGCCCGTCTTGATGTTGTCGACTGCGGCGATGGCAGTGAGCATGGAATGGTCTTGGTTGTTATAGCGGTGCTGACCGTTGCGACCAATGAGGTAGAGGTTGTCGAACTCGTCAGTGAAGTCTTTGACCTTGTCGAACTCTTGGTAGGTGCCGAAGTACGCAGGATAGGTCTTCTTGAGTTTGATTACAGTTGTATCGAGCACCTCTTTTGGATCGAGAATATCGATCTTCTCGAGCTCTTTGATACCAAATTCCGCCATGTCTTTGTCGCTCTTTTTCCAGACATCATCTTTTTCGCTTACCACGTATTCCATGCCTACCCAGATCTGATCTTGGTCTTTGATGAGGTACGGGCTCCAGTTGTTGAAGATTTGCAATCGGCACACTTTTACATCTGGTTCTTGGATATAGATCCAGTTGTCGGGCACGATGTTATTCTTCGTCTTGCGTTCGGTATGGTTGGCGATCTTGAGCTTGTTAGCTAGGATACCCACCGTGATGAAGTCGCGGAACGGCAGACCTTTGGCGACACGCTTGACATCGGCTGGCACCTTGACGCCGTCGAACGCAGCGATCAGCTCGTTGACTGGCATGGTCGAGAAGAAGTAGTCACCAGTGACTTTGGTGGTCTTCTTTGTTTTGTAGTCGTGTACATCAACAGCTACGATCTTGCCGTCTTTGGCGTGGATTTTGGTGATGACTTGGTTCATGCGGACTTCGCCGCCGCCCTTCTTTACCATCTTGGCGACCGTTTCCCACATGTGGCCAGGGCCAAGTTTAGGATAGAGGAATGATTCGATCAGGCTTGTCTCGACGTTTTTCTGGCTAATATCAGCTTTTTTCTTTGGTTTGACGGCGTTGAGCATGACTTTTGATACCGACAAACCCTTGACGCGCTGTGCGCCCCAGCTAGAGTCGATCTCTTTTGGTGGAACACCCCAGAGTTTCTCTGTGTAGCTGGCAAAGAAGGTGTTGTAGAGTTCCTTGCCGAAACGATTGATGTAGAAGCCCTCTAGATTGGATTCGTCTTCTTTGCGGAACTTGGTGGCAGCATAGCCATAGCCGATTTTGGCAATTTTCTTTGGGCCGAGGTTTTTGACGGTGCTTTTGCTGAGCGAGACTGGATAGTCGTAGAACTTGCGGCCATAGTAGATGCGGCTCAGGCGGCTGCGTACAAGCATTACATCGTCTGTCTTGTCTGGATTCGGGCCCTTGCCGCCTTTGAGCGTGCCTTGTTGGCCACGGTATTTCATGATGAACGTTTTGGACGCAGGTGTGTTTTCGATTGGCAGGATGTCGTTCCACCATTTCATCACAGTGTCAGACTTGGAGAAGAAGCGGTGACCGCCGATATCGATACGGTTGCCTTTGTAGTTTACTGTTTTTGAGATACCACCGATATCGTTTGAGGCCTCAAATACGATTGGTTTGATATCGGTGTTTTTGATCAGCTCTAGTGCGGCTGTGAGGCCTGCAGGGCCGGCACCAATAATGATGGCAGTCTTTTGTTTCGTCATGTCCTATCCTAATCTCTCGCTAAACCTTAAGGTTGTTTGATTTATTACTTCTACCATACCATATTTTCTACTCGTTCGGGTAGTTATTTGGCCGATATAGCACACCGTACTTATGGTAGAATGGAGACTAGTATGAAGAAAAAGACAATTTTGATCACGGGAGGGGCTGGCTTTTTTGGCTCTCTACTCAAAAAAGAACTGCTCGACAAAGACTATACAGTCGTATCCGTTGATATCGAAAAGGACACATTTACGCATCCTCATTTTACTGCGTACCAGGGTGATATACGCGACATGGAGTTACTTGAGAAGATCGCAACGCAGTACAAATTCGACGCGATATTCCACGTGGCTGCCATGCTAGCGCATGCCGTCAAGGACAAGCAGTTCTTATGGGAGAGTAATGTTGACGGCACGCGCAACGTCGCGGAGTTGGCGAAGAAATTTGGTATCGAGCGTGTAGTATTTACATCGTCGAACTGTTTGTGGGGCGAAAGCTTCGATCGGCCAGTGCTCGAGACAGATGAGCCAAACCCAGTAGAGATATACGGACGCTCAAAACTCGAAGGCGAAAACATTTTGAATGAATACACAGACGATTTTCATGCGATCATGTTCCGCTGCCCGACTATCATCGATGCGGGACGCCTGGGGCTGCTCGCTATCCTGTTCGAATTTATCGACGAAGACAGGAAAGTATGGGTTGTCGGTGGCGGCAAAAACCGCTACCAGTTTATCTATGCCCAGGATCTTGTAGATGCGTTCGTGAAGTCGTTGTCGTACAGCAAATCGAATATTTTCAACATCGGTTCGGACGACGTGCCGACGTTTGGCGAAGCATACGAATATGTCATTAAGCAGACAGACTCGAAAGCGCGCGTCGCCAATTTTCCCCGTTGGATCGCCATCCCTGCCATGCAAGTGGCGTACTTCCTTAGACTGTCACCACTCGGTCCATATCAGTACAAGATGATCGCCGAAAGTTTCGTATTTGACACCTCAAGGATCAAGAAAGAGCTGGGCTGGAAGCCAACACTCACTAATAGTGAAATGCTCCAGAGAGCCTACGCCTACTACCACAAGAACCGCAAAGAGATCGAGAATCGTAAAGATGTGTCCGCACACAACCAAGCGGCCAAAATGGGTGTGATTCGCCTTCTCAAGTGGATGTCATGACCAAGCGACGCACGATTGGTGAGTATTACAATCTACTGTTTGTGGATCGTTCACAACATGGGCTGATACAGCTGTTTCGCTATATATTTGTGGGCGGCTTTTCTGCATTAGTAGATATAGGTAGTCTCTATATATTTACTTCGCATCTTCATATTCACTACCTTGTATCGGCATTTTTGGCGTTTATATTGGGTACGATTGTGAACTATTTTCTGAGTATTCTATGGGTGTTTGAAAGCTCGGACAAGAAGAAGACAGAGTTCCTACTTTTTTCACTCATTGGTTTTGGGGGACTATTGCTTAACGGCTTGATACTATGGGTAACGGTTGAGCAGTTCCATATTTTCTACCTCATCGGCAAACTGATATCTGTCGCGATTGTTGTGTTCTGGAGCTTTAGTCTGCGTAGGCTGCTCTTCGCTAAACTAGCTGGCGGTGCAATGACGCAATGATTCAGAGGGGCAATACTGCGATTTGGCGGCAGTGGTGGTTATTGGTTGCCGCTATGGTGGGTCTCTTCGTCTCGATACTGCTGTTCTACCCCGGCATGCGCACCACTGATACGGTATGGCAACTCTGCCAGGCGACAGGCGATTGCCAGCTTGACACATGGCATCCTATCGCAATGGCCCTGGTGTGGTCAGGGCTGATATATGTCATGGGCGGCAACGACAGCGGATTGTTGCTATTACAGCAAGTGTTTTTGTGGTCAGGACTCTATGTGTTCGCTGCGTTGATGTTTGGTCGCACTAGGAGTGTCGCCAAGGCGCTGGCCGTATTTGCTTTGGCCTTTGTGCCGAGTGTATTGGCAGTGAGTGGGGTACTCTGGAAAGATACTCAGATGGGAACTGCATTGCTGCTCGCGGCGTCGCTGACGTGGTTGCTTCGTACGGAGTATATTACAGCTCGATGGTTGCGCATATCTATTGCCACCATAACCCCGCTGCTACTTATCTATGCAATTGCACTGCGCGTCAACGCGGTGGCCGCGGTACTACCACTCATGTGGCTTTATGCAGATACATTGTTGCCGCAAGGTAGTAAGCGCCGCAGCTTGATGGTGAGCGGTGTCACGGTAGGTATAGCGATCGGTTCACTTATCTTTGTAAGTCTGCTTGGGTATATGACACATGCATACAAAAGCTCTTCGACTGTGACAATGTATGCGCTGGATATCGTGAATATTGTCCCGAGCGATGAGATACAGCGCACCGCACCTGCGAATGTCAGAGACAAGCTCGTGCGCATATCGGGCTGTTCGCTGTACGCACAACCGCAGACCAAACTTGCTACATGGGAAGAGTGCTCAGGTGGTTTCAAGAACGAAACTGGTTTTCATGATGCACACGTACGCCGAGAGCTGGTACGGTACTGGACACAGGTGGTATCACAGCATCCTGCAAGGTATATGGCGCAAAAAGTCGAGACATATATGCAGTTCTTGTTCCCGGACGAGTCGCAGATGGTCTTCCCGCGGCAAGACGAAACCAAACTCACGAGTAGGGCGACACAGTCAATCCTGTATTCCTACACTGTCAACTTTGGTTACGCCAATTTCAGGTTTATATACGCAGCGTGGTTTTGGGTCGCAGTGAGCCTGTTGTGTGCCGTCTATATCACACGCAGACACCGTAGGAGTACACTATATTCACCAATCATAGTGATGCTAGCGTCGTCGATGCTCAATATTCTGTCGTATGCACCGGGTAGTATCGTCACAGATGCGAGATTTCTCTACTGGAGTATGTTAGCTACTAGTATTAGTGTCCTATTTGTGTGGTTTGTGGTTCGAAATGCACCGCGCTCAATCTTGCGTAAAACTTCACACTAAAAAACCTCTCAGGTTGACCGAGAGGTTTTAAAGGGTCTTGTTGCTAGGCGAGGTAGTTGCCGTAGCCTGATTTCTTCAGCGGGACGGCGAGTTCGTCGAGCTGTTCGCGGGTGATGAAACCTTGTTCGTAGGCGGTTTGTTCTGGGCTTGCGATGATGCGGCCGGTGCGCTTCTGAATGACTTTCACGAAATCGGCTGCGTCGGTCATGCTGTCAATCGTGCCGGTATCGAGCCAGACGTCGTCGAACAGGGAAACACTTAATTTACCACGCTGCAGATAGGCATCGAGTACAGATGTAATCTCTACTTCGCCGCGCTCGCTTGGTTGGACATTTTTGGCAATCTCTACCACGTCATTGTCGCAGAAGTATAGGCCTGCATTGGCGTAGTTGGATTTTGGATTGGCTGGTTTTTCCTCGATCGAGATTGCCTTCATGTTCTCGTCGAACTCGTAGACGCCGTAACGGTGAGGGTCTTCTACCTCGGCAGCGAAACCGACAGCACCATCGACATCCGTGAGCTTTTGAAGCTGTTTGTCGAGGCCGATACCATAGAAGATGTTATCACCTAGAATCATGGCTACCTTGTCGCCGCCAATGAACTCCTCGCCAATAGTGAAAGCTTGGGCTAGGCCGTCTGGGCTTGGTTGTGCGGCGTATTGAAGTGAAATACCCCACTGTGAACCGTCACCAAGCAGATTCTGAAATGCAGCCTGGTCGTGGGGGGTTGTGATAATGAGAATGTCGCGAATACCGGCCGACATCAGTGTTGTCAGCGGATAATAAATCATCGGCTTGTCATAAATCGGCATCAGCTGCTTACTAATACCTTTTGTAATAGGCCACAAACGTGTGCCGGATCCACCTGCGAGAATAATACCCTTCATAAAAACTCCTTTATTTCTCCAAATACTCTGTTAGTGCGGTCTTCCACTCACGCGGAGCGAAGCCTGTAGCTTTTATTTTCTCAAGATTGAGCGTACTTTGCAACGGGCGAGGGGCAATACCTGTCTTACCCTCGTAATATTGCTCGGTGGTGACTTGTGTGACATCGTCACGGGACTTACCGCTCAGCTCGTAGACTTCAGCTGCGATATCAGCCCAGCTGGCTGGCTCACCATCATTACTTATGTTGTAGGTGCCAAACGGTGCCTTATTGTCGAGGAGATGCTTAATACCAGCGGCTAAGTCCTCGGTAAATGTGAGACGTCCAATTTGATCGCTGACGACGCTTGGTTTGATACCCTTTTCAGCCAACGAATTCATGGTGCGTACGAAATTGTTACCGTCGCCGATAACCCAACTAGTGCGAGCGATGTAGTGGCACGGAGTGGTGCTGACAACGATATCTCCGGCGGCTTTGCTCTGTCCGTAGACGCCCAGCGGTGCGAAGTCCTCATCCTCCGTGTGCTGCTCGGCTGTGCCATCAAATACGTAATCGCTCGAGACGTGGACGAGCGTGATGCCGTATTCGGTAGCGATGCGAGCAAGGTTAGCAACAGCGGTGGCATTGGCAGTCCAGGCGTCGCGGCGACCCTGCTCCGTCTCGGCTAGGTCGACAGCCGTATAGGCTGCTGCGTTCAGGATTGTACCATAATCACGCCAGCGACGAGCGGTGAAGACATCTGGCGAAGAGATGTCGAGAGAATCACGGTCAACACACTCTGCCTCTGGGTATAGAACCTGAAGCGCACGACCTAGTTGCCCATTGGCTCCGACTATGAGGGTTTTCTTGGGTTTGATCGCCACAGCATCAGCGAGGTTCGGATGATTTTTGTCTTTGTCGGAGATTTCGCACTCGCTGAGCGGAATCGGCCAGTCGATGCCAATCGACTCGTCGAACATACTCACGAACGAGTACTGAGCGTCCGGCGACCAATGGTCGTTGACCAGGTAGCTATAGACGGTGTTGTCTTCGAGCGTTTGGTAGCCGTTGGCCACGCCGCGGGGGACGAAAATGGCTTTGGACGGATCAAGTTCGACAGTGAAATGCTCGCCATAGGTAGCGCTGCCTTCGCGGATGTCGACCCAGAAACCGAAGATACGGCCACTACCAAGTGAAACATACTTATCCCATGGTTCGGCGTGGATACCGCGTGCCACACCGCGCTTATCGTTGAAGCTAAAGTTGTTTTGGACTGGCCCAAAATCAGGCAGGCCGACGGCAGTCATCTTCTCGCGTTGCCAGTTCTCCTTGAACCAGCCGCGATTATCACCGAAGACAGGCAGATCATATACAACGAGTCCATCGATAGATGTTTCGTATGATTTGAGTTGTTTATTGAATTCAATTTCTGAAGATATATCTGCCATTTCCCGTACTTGCACCTCCTTTAATGCTCCTTGTATTATATCATTATGGACACTACAAACCGACCTAGCAATGAAGAGATTAGTCAAGCGGTAGACACGCTCAATAGATTGCCGCGAGGATACCTTCCTTTCGACTTGTTTATCGCCGTGAGCGCCAAGATAACACAGCCGTCATACGAGCTCTTGGCTATACGTGTAAATCAGGGTATCACTGAAGTACTCCTGACTCAGCGTCCAAAAGATGATCCTTTCTGGCCGGGCGAATGGCACATGACTGGCACGATAATTCGGGCATCGGATGCCGAAGGACAGGACTTCCCAAGTTGTAGGGAAAGAGTGCTACGTGATGAAATGCATGGAGTCGTCAAGCCTATAGACGAGATTGAGTATGCGGGGCTTCGTTTTGGTGATTCCAGGCGTGCAAAAGAACTAAATCACATGTTTTATTTCGTAACTGATGTCAGCGACGACGAGATACAAGAAGGAAAATTTTGGCCAGTTGACGCGCTTCCGGAGCGCACTATCACTCATCATAGGATCATGATTCCTCGTATCGTAGATATGTTTTTGGCGGCAAACTAATCTCTGTGCGTAACTACCAGATCATCGGTCGGGGGTTTGACTGGCCGAAGTAGTAGTGTGTATTGACGGGGCCGCCACTGAGCGTGTTGCGGAGCGACCACTCGCCGTTGCCCGGGTTGTAGGTGCCGATCCCGTCGGAACTACCGCCGTTCCAGTTGCCGACGACCGGGTAGGTGCCGAGGCCGCCGTACTGGAACGAATAGTCTGGTACGCCGGAGTTGTTTTCGTTGCGCAGTCGCCAAGAGCTAGTGTCGGTTTCGAACACGCCGATGGTGTCACGGCCGTCGCCATTCCAGTCACCGACGACAGGGATACCCGCACCGCCATACTGGAAATCGGCATTGGCTGGGCCACCGTCGTTGCTGTTACGGAGTGTCCAGCGCATGGCGGGGTCGACCATGCCGATGGTGTCGATCCCGTCGCCATTCCAGTCACCACAGACTGGTTTGCCGTTGGCGGGGCCGTACGACACAACCTTGTCGGCGACACCCGTAGTGTAGCTAGCACGGAAAAACCACGTGTTGCCAGATACTACCACTGGTAGCTTAGTGCCTGGTTTGGCGGGATCCCACGCGCACAGTAGCATGTTGGGCGGGAATCCATAGCCAAACTGCTGATCCTGTACACCCTCGGTGAGATCGTCTTTGAGTAGCCAGTTGGCACCATTTGACACGGCAGGCTTGGAGGCGTTAACAACGCGACATTTGGAAAACTCGGAGGTTTCTCGTGGCGACGAACCGTCCATGAGCGTAGCAGTAGTGGTGAGATATGTGTTGCCCGGCAGTGTTGTGGGGGTTTGGTATGAGAATGAGATATTGCCAAACTGGTCGGTGCCGACAATCTGTGAGCCGACATATGAATTACCCTCGCCGTAGTTGTCTGGCTTACCTGCGTTGCAGCCTGCGCTGTTGAAGAAGTCTATGCGGTATTGTTTGTTTGGCGCACTACTCATCATACCGCTCACAGTGGTAGTGGTCGACGAACCGACGTTGTTGCGTACCGAGTATACATCGGGGAAGTTCTGATGGTGATTCACGCCGGCATCTCCGTCACCCGCATCATTCTGGCTGACCTTGTTACCGTCGATATCTATACCATAGCCACCGTTTTCACCGATCGAGTTGCCGACGATGGCGATATTGTAGCCGCCCCATAGCACCACACCACCCTGTGCATTGCCCGAGTAGCCGTCGCGGGTACGGCCGATATAATTGCCAGCGATTGTGTTGGTATCGGTAGCGTCGCCTGCTGTTACGATACCAGCTCCACCATTGGCACCGATGTAGTTGCGACCAGTGCCCAGGTCATTGCCGATAGTGTTGTTGGGCGAATTGAGGATCCCAATACCGTCCATACCGTTGCGCACATTGGCGTTTGACGCGCCGTTGATGTCGAGACCGATATGGTTACTGAGCACGAGATTGCCAGTCCCTGATCCACCAGATAGAATCATACCGTTTTGGCCGTTACCTGAGATGACATTACATGGCGTTGATGCTGCGCTACATGGTATGGCTGCGTCAACCGTGCCGCCAATAGTGTTGTTTCGTGCGTAGCCGTTGCCCAGGCCCGGTGAGTTACCGACGCTAATGCCGATACTGTAGTTACCGACAGCACCAGTACCAGCGGAGTTGGTGCCGACGAAATTGCCTGCTACGACGTTACCAGTGGTGGCACTACCAGTGAGCAGGATACCGGCGCCCTTGTTGCCCGAGATCACATTGCGTCCAGCGGCGGTTGCATTGCCGATGGTGATACCGGCAGCTTCTTGGGACTCGATGCCGATGTCGTCGTTTGGTACCGCACTGGTGCCGCTTGCGTTGAGCCCGACGAAATTGCCTTTCACGGAGTTGTTGTCTGCTAGGTAGAATCCTATGCCGTTGTGGGTATTGCCGGAGAACAGGTTACATGAGCCGGTGCATGCGCCACCGGGTGTGGTGCCGGTCGTGCCGCCTATGTCGTTGTGTTGGCTGTTGTTCAGTAGGATAGCATCTCCGTAGTTGGGGATGGCAGCTGTGCCGGCAGCGTTAGTACCAGCGTAGTTACCGATGATTTTGTTACCGGTGGCAGCCTGGTTGGTGATGCCGATACCATTAGCAGCGTTGCCGGATATGACATTGCGATCGGCCACTGTGGTGCCACCGATGGTGTTGTTGGCGGTAATCATACCGACGCCGTCGACTTGGTTTCCAAGCTTAGTGGTGCCATCGAGACCGATGCCGATATAGTTGCCAGCAACTGTATTACCACCACCGCCAGTGATCATGACACCGTTGCCCTTGGCGCGATTGATTACGAGCCCACGAAGTGTACTATTCGACGTGTTGATCCATAAGCCAGGATTACTATCACTAGTGCCTCCGGCATTGATTTCGATAATTGGCGCACTCGTCCAGCCAGGCTGGGTAGTGCCATCTATCGTGACAGGCTGATTGAGCGGAGGGAGTGAGGTGGTAGGGGCGATAGTCTGTGCACCACTACCTATCGAGAAGCAGATGTAGTCTGCATTGGAGCCAGAGTTGGCGCTGGTGATAGCTTGGCGAAGCGAGCCCGCACCTGAGTTATTAGTATTGGTAACGGTCTGCGTGCAGGTGGCGGCGTGAGCTACTGGTAATAATGCGGCACCATATAGAATACCCACAAGTAGTCCTATCGGTAATAATCCGTAACGCTTCTTCATATAATCTCCCCTATTTCTCATTTAAGTATACTATACAAAAACGTAGGGAGATTTCTACTGATCTAGCGGCTCGAGGCTGTCGAAAACGGCCTTTACGGTAGCCGACAGTTCATTCTGCTCACTGACAAAGAGGTCGCTACAGACTGCTTGAGGGTATGAGTAAACGTAATAGTGATCACCAACTTTCTTACCAATCTTACTTGCTTGTCCGACGACAGTAACTGTGTCTGTCTGATAATACATGATACGTGGATTGGCTCTACCAAACAGTCCACAGGGGAATTCATAATCTTCTTTGTGGCTATCTTGTGCGTGAGCAAGTTTGGTGTTGGTGAAAAGTATGGATCCTGCACTCGAATCGGAAGATATAGCTCGGTAGGCATAGAGAAGCGATTCGTTTTGAGGGGTTATTGGATAGCGGGCATGTATGACTGGGATATCTACATATTGAGACGCGGTATCTGCTGACGGTGACTCTTTTTGATCTGGTGCCACCGTCTCTGCTTGAAACTTGGAGATTTTACCCTTAAGGTTGCTATTTTCCTGCCTCGCCGCTGCAAGCTGTTGTTGAAAATATATTGATATGCCCGCTAGGACTATACACGTGAAGGTGATAATCGTGTAAATATACCCGTGTTTGTTCATATGTAATCCTCTGAAGTATTAGTATCTAGATCTAATCATATACGCTTTACTATAGAATTTTAGGATTTAATTTTGGAAATATTTTCGATTCGAAAATCCTCCAGTACTCTATTCCACAGAGCAATATCGTTTGGGTCATCTGAGCAATAGTAGGGTGACCCACCAATATCCAGATTACTTACTTGACCCTCATCAAACAGGAATGTTAACGATACACTCAGTTGATCAGAGCATGATTTTTTAACTAGATATTCTGATTTTACGACCGGTTCTATGGAAGTATTATACTGTATTGACTCATCTTTGAAATTTGCTCGCGGCTCGTCAAATGTTTCATGGCTGTATGTGATTTTATCACTGTCACGCATCTTTATTTTCAAATTAAAATCAGGAATCAGCAAGTACCCCACGGTACTTTGACCATCTACCGCGGCATCATTAGTTGTGACACGCTCGGGTTTGTCCTTGCTGTTGTCTTCTGTTGTGAGCTGCGCTGTTTGGTTTGATACCTTATCTCGATAGGGCAGAACAAATAGCATTGTTATTGAAATCATACACGTTACCAGCACTGCTGCGATGCCTAGTAATATTTTTTTATTCATTCTAGCCCCCGTAAACCTATCCTTGATATTAAGATAACTCATCAAGAAAGGCAATCAGTATAGGTATATCCTCGTAAATAGTCTGCTTGGCCGGTACGTCATGTTCGATGTAGGCCTGGAGTTCGTGTGGTGGCAGCCAGACGGCTTCGGTGTGTTCTGGGCTGAGTTGAGGCTCTTGATCTGTGCGCAATAGGTAGAACTGGCGGAAGTAAAATAACTCTTCGCTTGGTGAAAATTTGTGGATGAACTCAAAATCCTCTGGTGTAGTTTCGATGCCAAGCTCTTCGTGAACTTCACGTACCAGCGCTTGTTCATACGACTCACCGCGGTTCATATGGCCGGCAGCACTATGGTCGAGTGAGCCAGGGAATATCTTTTTGTGCGGGGAGCGACGCGGCAAGTAGATGTCATCGTTTGGGCGTTGTAGGAACAGCTCAATAACACGCAGGTAACGACCTGGCGTGTCGCGCAGGGTCATCATGTCACCACGATGAATCGAATCGATTACTTCATCGTGGTCGTTGACGACATCTAATAGTTCGGCTTCTTCGTGCTCAAACATTTCGCGCAATCCATTTCTGTACCAGGTGTATGCCTGTGATACTTTGTGCATCGTTGATATCCCCTGACTCAATCATGGTATCAATCTGCTGCATAGTGAAGAACTTAGCTTCGTCAATCTGCTCGGTTGAAACCTCTTTCTCTCCGGTGAATGATAAGTCTCGCGCCAGATAGACTGCCATATGTTCTGTCATGAAGCCGTTGCATACGCGGGTCTTACCGAGAAGTTCCCATGAACTTGCCAGGATGCCTGTTTCCTCTTCAAGTTCTCGCTTACTCGCTTCTATGGGCTCTTGCTGATCGCCACCGCCACCTGGCAGTTCCCAGTTCCAACTCTGAGCCGGGTAGGCGAAAGTGCGTACGAGATATAATTCACACTTGTCATTCACTACTGCTATCATGACGGAATCGTTTGACTCCATGACACCGTAAATACCCTCAGTGCCTAGGGGTGTAATTACTTTGTCTTCGCGGATCTGCATCCATGGGTTTTTGTATTTAATCTCCGAACCGAGGATTTTCCAGGGTTTGTCGGTGCGCATTATAATCTTCCTTCTTTCTCTAGGTGTGCGATAACGAGCAGAATTGCAGTAATTGTAGAGCCGCTTGTAATCTCACCGCGCAGAATCATGTCGCGGACTTCGAACAGGGGAAGCTTGCGTGCTGTCATGATACCATCTGCTTGATCGAGGTCTTCCGATACTTTTGCCAGGCCTGTGGCGATACAAACGCCACTTTTGAACTTGGTCATACCCGAAGACATGTGCACTTCGCTAAGTAGCGTGATTGTGTCGGCGCGGACACCGGCTTCTTCAAAGAGCTCTCTGGCTCCTGCCTCTTCGTAGCTTTCGTTGTCCGTGCGTCCAGCAATTGTTTCCCAGGTCGGATTAGGTTTCGTGTAGCGCTGTAGCTGAATGATATATGTGTTGTTATCGTCATCGATGGGTACGACGATAACACTATCACTTTTCGACTCTACGTAGCCGTAAACTCCATCTTTGCCGTTTGGCATTACCACTTGATCTTCATGTACTACCATCCATGGATTCTCGTAGACGATTTTTGAAGATTTGGTCTGCCAGCTTGTCATACTATTGTCCTTGTTCGGCGTACTTGGCTTCGACTTTAGCTTTTTCTGCTTTCCACCACTCGTCGTTTTCGGTGTACCAGTCGATAGTTGCCTGGAGGCCGTTTCGCATACCGTCTTGATCGGTGTACTGTGGCTGCCAGCCAAGCTCGGTGCGAAGCTTCGTGCTGTTCATGGCGTAGCGCATGTCGTGCCCGGGTCGGTCGTTGACATGTTCGTACCAGTCTGCACCCTTACCCATGAGTTCACAGATTAGTTCGATAACGGCCTTGTTGTTGACATGGTCGTTGTCGGCACCGATGATGTAGGTGTCACCAAGCTTGCCTTGTTCAATGATCAGATGAACAGCTGAGTTGTGGTCATCGACATGAATCCAGTCACGGACTTGCTCGCCAGTACCGTAAAGCTTCGGTTTGATGTCGCTTAGGATATTGGTGATTTGTCGAGGAATAAATTTTTCGATGTGCTGATAGGGGCCATAGTTGTTACTACAGTTGCTAATCGTTGCTTTGATGCCAAAGCTACGAATCCAGGCGCGGACGAGGTGGTCGCTGCCGGCCTTGGTAGAGCTGTAGGGGCTTGATGGGTTGTAGGGCGTTTCTTCGGTGAAACGGTTTGGATCGTCGAGTTCAAGATCGCCGAATACCTCGTCTGTACTGATGTGATGCAAGCGCTTATCATGCTTGCGTACTGCTTCGAGAATGGTGTAAGTACCTATAATGTTGGTCTCGACGAATGGCCACGGTTCACGCAGGGAATTGTCGTTGTGTGATTCGGCGGCAAAGTGCACTACGATATCAGTTTCGGCGACGAGTTTATCCATTAGCTCACGATCGCAGATATCTCCAGTGACAAAATTGACCTGATCCAGGATTGACTTGAGATTATCTGGATTACCTGCGTAGGTGAGTTTGTCGATAACGGTTACATCGTATTCGGGCTTGTGCTTGAGAGTGTAATGCACGAAGTTCGCTCCGATGAACCCCGCACCACCTGTAACTAACATCTTTGTCATACCACTAGTATACGTTGTGGATATGACACGTGTCTATTGTGGAAAAGGCAAATATGGACTTGTGTAAATGCTACAACAATCTAGTTATTGTAGCCATCCGGGTTTTTTGACTGCCAGTTCCAGCTGTCGCGGCAAGCATCGTCGATACTACGGGTCGCTGCCCATTCCAAGTCCTGGTGGGCGCGCTCGACGTTTGCATATGACTCCGCGAGGTCTCCGGCGCGTCGTGGCAGTATATCGTAGGGAATTGTGCGGCCAGATGCTCGCTCGAACGCATGAATTAGCTCAAACACGGATGTGCCTTGGCCGGTGCCAAGATTATAAGCAGTGTAGCCAGATTTGCCGTGAGTGAGGGCTGCAAGGTGACCTTCGGCCAAGTCGTCGACATGGATGTAATCGCGTACGCCAGTGCCGTCGGGAGTGTCATAATCACTGCCAAATACGCCGAGCTTATCGCGCTTGCCTACTGCGACTTGTGTAATGTAGGGCATGAGGTTGTTTGGTCTGCCGTTTGGGTTCTCGCCGATGAGTCCGCTTGGATGCGCGCCGATGGGGTTGAAGTAGCGCAGAGTGGTGATTTCGAGTGAAGAGTCGGCTGCTGCAAGATCGGTAAGTATGCATTCGATCATGTATTTTGTTTGACCGTAGGGGTTGGTGATGCCATGTCCGGTCGACGAGTCTTCGGTATAGGGTGGCTGCGCTGTACCATATACTGTCGCACTAGAGCTGAAGACAAGTTTTTTGACACTGTGAGCTTGCATGGCGTCGAGCAAGACGAGTGTGGAATCAAGGTTGTTTTGGTAGTAGTGAAGTGGTTTCTCGACACTCTCCCCTACGGCTTTGAGGCCGGCAAAATGGATAACGGCATCGATAGATTGCTCTTCGAAAATGCGATCCAGTGTCTCACGGTTGCGCACATCGGCTTCATAAAACTTTGGCCGCGTGCCAGTTATCCGCTCCACGCGTGCGAGTGATTCGGCGCTACTATTGGCGAGATTGTCTACCACGATAGGTGTGTGGCCTGCCTCGATAAGTTTGACGACTGTGTGGCTGCCGATATACCCGGCGCCTCCGGTGACGAGTATGTTCATATATCCAGTGTAGCAGGTATAATGGTCATATACGACAGAAGGAGGCTCTAGTAGTGAAAGTAGTAATCGTGAGCGGATATTTCAACCCACTTCATGGTGGACATCTCGATATGATAGAGGCGGCAGCCAAGATGGGTGATCATTTGATCGTGATTGTTAATAATGATAAGCAACAATTACTCAAAAAAGGTAAGATCATTCTCGATGAGGCAAATAGGCTAAGAGTACTCCGTTCGATCAAAGGTGTTGACCAATCAGTTTTGTCGATAGATGATGACCCTACCATCTGCAAAACTCTAGAAATGGTGGCCGGTCAGCACCCAGGCGATGAGCTAGTGTTTGCAAATGGTGGCGACAGGGATAGCGAGAAAGAGATTCCAGAGGCTGTCGTGTGTCGCGAGTTTGGTATAGAGATGCGTTTTGATGCGGGAGAAGGCAAGCCGGATTCTTCTACGCGAATCAATCAGGCGCTCGGACATGAAAAGTAGTTGTAATTCTTACATTTTAATAAATTATCCATAAAACTTGCTATTCGAGATACAACGGCGTAGTCTAGACGGTACACACGTTTCGTAACCGAAAGGATTTTCATATGTGCGGCATCGTTGGTTATATTGGCAACAAATCAGCCCAAGGTGTATTAGTAAGTGGACTAAAGCGATTGGAATACAGAGGGTATGACTCCGCGGGCATCGCAACGCTCGGGCCGAGGGGTGCGGCAACCGTGCTACGCACAAAGGGTAAGGTGCAAGAGCTAGTGGATCTTGTGACAACGCACGAAAAAAGCGATATGATCGGTATCGGTCATACGCGCTGGGCAACGCACGGAGCACCAAGTAAACGTAATGCTCATCCGCATGTAGCGGGCAACATCCATCTTGTACATAATGGCATCATCGAAAACTACCAAGACCTGAAGGTGATGCTCGCGCGGCACGATTACGATTTCAGAAGCGATACAGATACGGAAGTATTGGCAGCGCTCATAGACTATGTTGCACGTGATGCGGATAGTCTGATAGACGCAGTGCGTAGTGCGTGCGAGATGGTGGTGGGGGCGTATGGTATCGCTGTGCTTGATACGCGTTCACCCGATGAGATCGTGGTAGCACGAAAAGGTAGCCCCCTGGTCCTTGGAGTCGGTAACGGGGAGGTATTTATTGCTAGTGATGCTTCTGCCCTACTTGGCTATACGAAACAGGTTATATATCTGCAGGACGAGGAATTAGCTATATGTAGGACATCTGGCGTGGAGCTGTCGGATATGGCAAGTAGCACACTTGAGCCTACTGTTGAAACGCTGGAGATGGATCTTGAGGCGGTGCAGAAAAAAGGGTACGACCATTTCTTGCTCAAAGAAATCCACGACCAACCTGATACGGTGGAAGCAACGTTACGAGGGCGAATTAATCCAACAGTTCACACAGCTCGACTTGGCGGTATCAATATGACGGCCGAAGAGCTGCGTGATGTGCGGCACATCATGATTGTGGGTTGTGGCACGGCGTACTATGCAGGGATGCTTGCGAAATACTATATTGAGCAACTGCTCGGTGACGTGATGGTAAGTGTAGAGGTGGCGAGTGAACTCCGCTACCGCTCATTTGCGGTCCAAGAAGGCACTGTGGCACTGATCGTGAGTCAGAGCGGCGAGACTGCCGATACTCTTGCCTGTCTGATGGAGCTCAAGCGACGCGGTGTCCGGACACTTGGCGTTGTGAATGCGGTCGGTAGTACGATCGCCCGTGAAGTGGACGGCGGAGTGTACGTGCATGTTGGTGCGGAGATAAGTGTAGCAAGTACCAAAGCATTTACATCTCAGGTGGTAGCGATGATTTTGTTTGCGCTCACGGCAGCAGATGCACGCGGCATGTCGCCGGAGCGGCGATCGGAACTGATCGATGAGCTGGAACTCTTGCCTAGCGAGATAGAGAAAGTACTCGCAGCTCACGAAAAAGAAGTCAAAGCGGTGGCCAAAAACTACATGCAGTATGATCATGCATTGTACGTGGGACGTGATACACTAATGCCGGTGGCACTCGAAGGTGCACTCAAACTCAAAGAAGTGAGTTATATCCACGCCGAGGGCTATCCGGCAGGCGAGCTCAAGCATGGACCAATCTCACTGATCGATGACAGATTCTTCGAAGTGTTTTATTTGCTCGACAATTGGCTATACGAGAAATCTCAGAGTAATCTGATCGAGATGAATGCTCGTGGTGCACATGCGATTGTTGTGACGGATACGGCCCGCAAGGTTGAAGCTGAGACCGTACTGCGTGTGTCGACGAAGCTAGACTTGCTGCGTCCATTGGTCTTCAATATTATCTCGCAGCTACTTGCCTACTATTTGGCTGTGCAGCGCGATACCGACGTGGATCAACCGCGGAATCTCGCGAAAAGCGTAACGGTGGAGTAGTTAGCGCTGCTTAGCAGCTTCTTGTGCGATAATTCGTCGTAGTTTATCGATGAACATCTGTCGCTCGAAGCGCTTGGCCTTGCGGGCGAGGGTGCCAGGGAGAAATGTCATTTTCTGTGACTTTTCTATTGCCCGCACCACGTCGTTAACCGTCTGATGCTCGAACATCACACCACTGATACCATCTTGCACAATGTCGCGGGTGCCAGCAGCTGCGTAGCCGATAACGGGTGCCCCGGCCGCCAATGCTTCGACGGCGACAATGCCGAAATCTTCGTCAGATGGAAACACAAATCCCCTGGCCGTATTAAGTGCTTTTTCAACTTCACTATCCGATGCATCACCGAAGCGATCGGTATAAAATTCGATAGTAGGGCCGGCTTTTGCGACAAGTTTGTCGTGGAGCGGACCGTTACCGAAGACTTTGAGTTTGACGCCGAGGCGGCTACAGGCTTCTACTGCTAGATCAAACCGCTTGTTGGGTAGCTGGCGACCGAGTGTCACGTAGTGATTGCCCCGCTCCCGCGCGGGAGTGAAGCGCTTGATGTCGACTGGTGGATGCAATACGGTACTGGTTCGATCATAATATTTCTTGATACGCTCCTGGGTTTCGGTAGAGTTGGCGATAAACACATCGACGTTTTGAGCAGCGTCGTAGTCAAGCTTGCGCTGATGCGGGATCATAAGAGGCATAAGTGGGCGAATGAGCGGGTTGAGTTTGCCATAGCCAGGATCTTGGCGGTAGAGGTCGTAGTGGCTCCAGTAGTAACGTGGCGGCGTGTGGCAATAATTAATCACCAGTTGATTTGGCCGTGACTTGGTGATCTGATGGCCATGGAGATAACTGCTAGTAATGATGATATCGAACTCCGAGAGATCGAGATTTCGCATCGCTTTGACTGCCATGGTTGGGAAGAGTTTGTAATACTTTCGTAGCTTCTTCGGGATTTTCTGAAGGCGAGATGGCCGCACATCGAGTTCATGAAATTGCGGTAGCTTATCTTTGTTATAGATAGCAGTGTAGATAGGTGCCGAGGGAAATGCTTCGTGCATGGCTAGGACGACATTTTCTGCTCCGCCCATCATAGTGAGGAAGTCGCAGACAATAGCAATCTTTGGTGCTTGAGCTGTCATCTATTTTGCTCCACGACGAAACAATACAACTCCAACGGTCTTGAACAGGATCTTGATATCCAGCCAGAATGACCAGTTTTGTGCATAAAACATTTCGAGTTCGATACGCTCTTCGAAGTTTAGGTTGCTACGGCCACTCACCTGCCACAGTCCTGTCACACCAGATTTAACACTATGGAGCAGGGCTGTGCGACTTCGCGAAAACTTGGCTTCTTGGGGCAGGATAGGGCGCGGGCCTACGAGACTGAGATCGCCGCGCAGTACATTGAACAACTGCGGTAGTTCGTCCAGTGATGTTTTGCGCAGAAAATTGCCGAAGCGGGTGATGCGTGGATCATCGGCAACCTTGCGGTGGGTTTCATACTCTCGGGCCAGATCTTCTCTACCCATGGCGCGAAACTCTTCGGCGGCATCTTTTTTGCCGTATTTGCTGCTCATGCTACGAAATTTAACGAGACGAACTGGCTTAGAGAATTGACTAAGACGATTACTGACATAGAAAATAGGTCCGGGATTGAAAATAAGCTGCAACACGATGAGTAGTAGATAGACTGGAGACAGAATAATCACGAGCAGGAGCGAGGCGATAGCATCAAAGATTGCTTTGGCAATAGCGCCCCATCCGATGAGCGGTGTCTGACTGACGGAGATCATTGGGTAGCCCATGAACACGTCGACAGTGTTTTTGCCGGTATAAAACTCAGGTTCTCCGGGGATAAAGTTGTAGCTGATGTGGCGAGTCTGGGCTGCCGAGAGGACAGCTTGGTTGCGCGCCTCATCTTCGTACATGTCGGTCTGGATGATGGTAGTGATACGGTTGCTATCGATGAATTTGAGCGCCGATTCTACTTGAGGATAGTGGAGGACAGGGAGCTGCGCGGGCACGAGTTTTTTGGGTCCGGCAATGGCGATGATTTCGTAGCCGCTTTTGCGTGTGTCGGCGAGGTTTGTGGCGAGATCTGTCAGTGCGGCACTGGAGCCGATGAGGAGGACTCGGCTTGTGCCGACACCATAGCGAAACAGCGTAGACCTGAGCCAGCGGAGCAGTTCACGCTCCACTACGATAAGCGCAAACGAGCCGATGAGTGCGTAGAGTGCCACGAGTCGTGCTGGAAAGAGTGTCTCACCTGACACAAATTCCCAGCCCAAAATGAGCAAGATGCCAATGAACGATCCCGCACCAATCCTTCCCCATTCTGATAGGCGTCGATTGTAAATCGACGGTGAGTAGAGGCCGAGCAGTGCAAACGTGGCAATCCAAAATGGCAAAATAATTAGTAGGCCGCTGATATATTCAAATGCATAGACATCGGCTACGAGTGGGCGGTTGTCGTACTGGACGCGCAGGACATAGGCAAGCGTGAGGGCAAGCACCAGCACAAACGTGTCGACGATAAGCAGAAATAAACTGTAATACTGAGAATTACGTCCAAGCATGTACAGCTATTGTACCACTTGTCGTATACTGGTGATACATGAATACTCTAGCGTGGCGGGTCATCAAGTGGGCATTTATCGTAGTCTTAGTAGGTATGGCGATTCATACGCCTGTGACAGTGTTTGTAGAATCACGCTGGCCTGACTACGAGTTACTGGCAAAATCATGGAAAGAGATTGTGCTGGGTGGCGTGCTCCTGCTGCTTGTATGGCAGGCGTGGCGTGCAGGCAAACTGAGTGAGCTACTGCGCGACAAATTTGTCATCGTCACAGCACTAATTGCGGCGCTGCATGTCGTCCTGCTGTTGGCGTTTGACAACTCGTATGTGAGCGAGCTGGCCGGGCTACTGATAGATCTGCGCTACTATCTGCTCTTTGTCGAACTCTACGTAGCTGCAAGGCTCATGCCGGGTCTTCGGCGACCGATGCTCATGGCGGCGGCCGTCGGTTGTGCGGTGGTGATTGGATTTGGGGTGCTGCAGGCGACGATATTGCCAAAAGATATTCTGAGCCCACTCGGCTACTCGAACGAGACAATCAAACCCTATCTGACGGTCGATCTCAACGATCATTATATTCGCATCAACAGTACGCTTCGTGGGCCAAATCCTGTAGGAGCATTTGCTGTGCTGACACTCTCGCTTCTGCTGGCATGGACTGCTGCGCGGCGGATTGCACTGCGTGGTATGTGGCAGAGAATTGTCTGGGCAGGTGGAGCTTTGGGTTCGGTCATTGTGCTCTACGCAAGTCAATCGCGAAGTGCATGGCTGGCGCTTGTGGCGGCAGCGGGTGCGCTGCTCGTGGGTATATTGCCGAAGCGGACGGCGCTGTACTCGGTAGCTGGTCTGGCTGTCGTAGGTGCGCTGCTCGTGGGCGGGCTGTTTGCGCTGCGCGACAACCCGACAATCTCTCATCTCTTCTTTCATAGTAATCCAGCCGGAGGAAGCCCAGAGAAGTCGGATCAAGGCCACTGGACATCATTGCAGCATGGGGTAGAAGCTGCGGCGAATGCGCCGGCCGGCGAGGGGATTGGCAGTACTGGCTCGGCATCGCTCCTATCGCATAGTCCTGTGATTATCGAAAACCAGTATTTATTCATGGCACATGAATCGGGCTGGCTAGGGGTTGTGCTGCAGCTTCTACTATTTGGATTGGTACTAATTGGACTGTGGTGTGGACGACGTGACTGGCTACTATTGGGGCTGTTTGCGGGGGGCGTAGGACTTGCGCTGATTGGTCTGCTGCTGCCGGTGTGGGTGGATGATACAGTGAGCCTATATTGGTGGGGACTAGCTGGACTCGCACTTGGCTCATCTGCTATGATCAAGCCATATGGACAGCACAAAAAACGAACGCGCCACCAAAAAGCAAAAAGAACTACTTAGTTTTATCGATGGGTTTATAAAAGGTAACGGCTACGGGCCGAGTTACCGCGAGGTGATGCGGGCGCTCGAGTACAAATCCGTCTCCACGGTCGCTACGCATGTCAATGGTCTCATCGCCAAAGGGTATTTGGCCAAAACTGGTACCTCGGCTCGTTCGCTGGTAGTAGTACAATCTGCACGCCCAGGTTCGTCGCAGCAAGAGTGGCTAGCGCGTGAATTGGCGACCAGGCGCACCGCATGTCTAGATTCTGACACGTCGGAGTCCCAAGAGACAGCTGCCGCGATTGATCGTGTAGCACAACTCTTCAATATCTCTCTGTAATCCTCTTTGAAACCAAGGGATTTACTGCTATGATAAGCATAACTATCATGGATCCAAATTCACCATATCAATCACCAGCTGGCATACCACCACAGACACCTGTGCCCGAGGCTCCGGTGCCCTATGGTAATCCTACAGCTCCGTATGTACAGACGGTACCTCCAGCTCCCCAGATGCCAGCACCACAACCGTATACTCAGCCGCAAAACACATGGGCCTCGCCTTCACAGACAGGCTACCCTCAGTCGCCTCAGATGCCACAGCCACACGATATGTCGAACTATGGAACGGCAATCACACCACCACCCAGGCCACGCGTGTACGGCAAAGTCCCTCTGCCTGTTCGCATTGTCGAATGGTTCAAGGGTCACTGGTATATTCCTGCCGGTGTACTGGTCGTGTTGCTGGTTGTTGGTAATATCATCTCTCAGCTGCTCTATCCTCTCAATGCGCTACCTGCCGGTTTGGTAGTAGATGGCGCGAAAGTGGGTGGTATGGACCGCGATGCAGCGGTTGCCAAACTCAACGCCGCCTACGATAAGGTTCAGGTCAAACTTTTCTTTGGAGATGCAAGTGTACCATATAAGACTCCTGCGGCAAGTCAGCTTGGTATCCGGGCTGACAATACATCCAGGCTTGCGAGTGTGTCATATCCGTTTGCCTTACGATTTGTACCGACGTCGTACTGGTGGGCTGCCGGTCTCGCGAAAGTGGGCGACCCGGTATATAACTACGACAAGGCTACGCTTGATACCTATGCGCTCAAAAACCTCGGCGAAGACTGTGTTATTCCGCCCAAAAATGCATCGCTCAAACTTGATGATGATCGCTTTGCTGTTGTGCCTGCCGAAGCGGGCGGTAAGTGCAATCTCACAGAGTTTAAAGATGCGGTAGGAAAAGTAACCTATGCAGGCGGCTACAATGTGAAAACACCAGTCGCAAAAGTTGAAGCGCCATTGACAAATGATGTCGCGCAGCAGTTGGGCGACGAGCTTAACAACAATCTCAAAAACGACCTGCCATTACAGGCAGCTGGCGAAACAACACAGGTTAAATCATCTGTCGCTAAAGGCTGGCTTTCGTTCCAGCCGTTCATCCCCGAGGATAAAAACGACGGTACGCCACTCCCGCCTCCGCGTCTTTTGTATGTTATCGAGCCGGAGCGCGTCAAACGCTACCTGGAGACAAGTGGTATTGCTGCCAAAGTAGAGAAGAAGCCGGGCGTCACAAAGATTTCAACAACTGATTTCACAGAGACATCTCGCACCAATGGTGCCCCTGGTGTCCTGATCGATATCAACAAGACGATAGCGAGCATAGATCCGTTTATCAATGCTAGGGCAAGTGGTGCGACTGTAGCGGTTGGTCCAGTGCCAGCGACCGAGCAATATACACGCAAATACACGCCGAGCGATGCGGGGTATCGGGCGTTGATTCAGCAGTTCGCCCAAGACAACCCTGGCAAAATCGGCATTTCGTTCCACGAGTTCTCAGGTAAACGTCCGTATTTAGGAGGTACTGCTAACGATACGATGCAGCTGCCAGCGGCGGGAGTTGAGGGTATATACCTCGCATATGTAGCACAGCGCGGCATCGAAGACGGCAGTGTTCAGCCGACCGACCGTGTGTTTGGAAGTCTGTCATATACGGAGTGCATGGAGGCAGCTATCTCGAGCCAAGACGCGGATTGTATCGGTGCGCTGCTTGGTAAGTTGAGTAACGCTACTGTCAATGCCCGACTTGCCGAGATTGGCCTCACAGGTACGTCATTTAGTGGTGATGTCAATGTCACGACGGCGCATGATATGGTACTGTTCATGGAAAAGCTCAACGACGGTACACTTGCCGGAATCAAAAAACGTGAGAGCCTCATGACCCCTCTGAGTGATATTAGCTTGCGCGATGGCATTAAATCTGCTGCCCAGAATGCCAAGGTTTCTGGTGGCGCGACAGATACCAACTATAACGAGATGGCTGTCGTGACGGGTACTGGCCAATACGTTGTAGCGATCATGACCGAGGGCTCGGATGGTGCCAAGACGACAAGCAAGCTGATCAAGGCTATCGATGCGATTCGCAAGCAAAAACAAGACCTGCGCAGTTAGCTTGACTACCCCTGGAGGAAAAGGTATACTACGACGAGTATTCCCGCGTAGCTCAGTGGTAGAGCGGTTGGCTGTTAACCAATAGGTCACTGGTTCGAGCCCAGTCGCGGGAGCCAGACCAAGCAGAGAAAAGTGCAGACCTAGTTCCTAGACCTGCGTCAACTTCTCTCCTTGGTCCGCCAAGAAAAAAAGTGCTGATTACAAAGTACGAAATGTTGGAACCGTCAGAAATGGCGGTTCTTTCATTTCACCTCTGTTACTTAGTTCTAGCCCAGCCCGTCCCCCCTGGAGGGAGCAAGCAGTCAAAAAGCTGACCCGTTCCCTAGACCTGCCCCTGTTTTAAAGCTTCATAAACAACTTTATAAAATAACACGATGCTAATCTGATATAATATATGCATGTCTGCGCATATACGCAAAGAAATTTCTAATGAACAAATCGTTGTAGCTACTGCTATGTTTAAGCTAGTTAGCGACCCGACACGACTTAAAATACTGTGGTCATTACTGCACGGCGAACATTCAGTTGGAGAGCTTGCGGATGAAGTGGGTATGCAACCATCCGTTGTTTCGCAGCATCTTGCCAAACTACGGATATCGCATATGGTAAGCATGCGGCGCGAGGGTACAAAAATATTCTATAAGGCAGAAAACGAACACGTATTACACCTGATCGAACATGCTTTTACCCAAGCCGATCACATTAGGGGTGGCGAACATGAATAAAATCAAAAGGGGACAGTAATGGGCCACGGATATAAGTTAGATATGTTTAGAGGCAAGAATAAAAGGAAATTATTCATTGCCTTACTGCTCGTCGGTATTATATTGCTTGTGATATTAGTAATTGTAGGAGTTATCTTCGTAGCTATTATTAATGCACTGCTTGGCCAAGCCGATACTAACATTGGGCAAAATATCGGAAATATCATCACATCGCTGTGGAACTATGCTCTCGATTTTATTAATGCTTTGTGGAAGCAGGTTATTGCTAACCCACTACAATTTATAACAGGCGGAAATAGTTAGATGAGTGCTGAACATAAAGATTCCAAGCAAGAACGCTTGAATAAAGTTTTAACTGCGGTGGCAGCCGTCAGTTTTATTGGAGGGTTGGCTTTCAGTCTACTCAAACTACCCGGAGCCGAAGCACTATATCTCGTCTCATTGGCAGCTGGTGGAATACCAGTTGCAGTATCGGCTGTTCGTAAAGTCCTGAAGCGAAAAATTTCCATTAGTTTGCTGGTCACCATTGCCGCCCTCGGGGCATTATATCTTGGGCAGTTCGCAGAGGCCGCCGCCGTCATGTTCTTTTTCGCGCTTGCTGAGGCTTTTGAGGAGTTCGGCGAGGCGAGGTCACAAAAGGCCGTGGCCGCCTTACTTGAAAAGTCTCCAAAGATCGCCAGGATGCAAGACGGGCGCGAAGTTCCAGTCGAAGAAGTCAAAGAGGGCGAAATATTTAAAGTCAGACCTGGCGACATGGTGCCGCTCGACGGAGTAGTTATTGACGGCGAATCGTCAATCGACGAGGCGACAATTACCGGCGAAAGCGTACCCAAAGAAAAGTACAAGGGTGAGATGGTTTACGCCGGAACGATGAACCAAAGTGGTTATCTGGAGGTCAAAGTTACTAAAATAGCCGCCGACAGTACGCTGCAGAAAATAGTCACGTTAATTGAAGAAGCCCAAAGATCCCGTCCAGAAGTTCAGGAATTCTTGGACAAGTTTGCTGGATACTATATTCCAGCTGCGATAGGCCTCGCTATTTTGGTGGCTATTATTCCGCCCGTCTTTTTCGGCGAGCCGTTTAGCGATTGGTTTACCAGGGCACTCATTTTATTGGTATTAGCGTGTCCAGACGCACTGGTTGTATCTGCTCCAGTTGCGGTGGCGGCAGCTATCGGCGGCGCTTCAAAGAGGGGTGTACTCATTAAAGGTGGCCGCTTCCTGGAAGTATTAAGTAAGGCTAGGGCGATAGCATTCGATAAAACAAAAACGTTGACTGTTGGTACGCCAGTAGTTGCGGAGGTGATACTTCTGCACGGCGCCACAGAAGAAGATGTTATAGGTGATGCCGCCGGTATTGAAAAGTTCTCGTCGCATCCACTAGCTAAGGCTATTGAGGATTATGCAAAACAAAAAGGCATCATGCCGCACAAGATGGATAAATTCAAGAATGTCGCTGGACGTGGCGGTAATGCTAACTGCTTGGTGTGCGATTCAAAAGAACATGCAATAGGTAACTTGCAACATATTGGTGCCAGCGCTGATACCTGCGACCATGTACTACCCGAGGTTGAGCGTCTTGAAGGAATGGGTATGACCGCCGTGCTGGTTAGCGAAGATAAAAAAGTGATTGGTATTATCGGTATTACAGACGAGCTTCGGAGTGATTCAAAACGCGTCATTGATGCCCTAAAGAAGCTGAAAGTCACGCCAGTGATGCTAACAGGTGATAATCAAAGGGCGGCAAATTATATCGCAGAAAAGGTTGGTATCAGCGAAGCCTATGGAGCTTTGCTACCCGAGCAAAAGTCTGAGCTAATCATCAAGCTACAATCTCGTTATGGACGGGTCGCCATGGTAGGTGACGGCGTCAATGATGCACCTTCACTAGCCCGGGCTGACGTTGGTATTGCTATGGGGGGTGGAGGATCAGATTTAGCCATTGAAACGGCCGACGTGACGCTGATGAACGATGCTATCGGCACTATCCCATACCTGCTAGGGGTTGGTCAGCAAACCTTCAGGGTTGTGCGCCAAAATGTCTATGGGTCACTCATTGTAAAGGGAATCATCTTGGTACTCGGTATCGCAGGAGTCATCGGGCTGAGCGTAGCCGTGGCAGTTGACGCAATTATGGCTATCCTAGTAGTGCTCAACGGCCTAAGGCTATTCAATGCTGGCGGTAGCGAAGTTGCTATAATTAAAAAGTAAGGGAGAAAGAATATGCAATGTCCAATAGATAAAGCAGATTTAGTTATGACTGACCGACAAGGTGTCGAAATCGATTATTGCCCAAAGTGTCGGGGCGTATGGCTTGATCGTGGTGAATTAGACAAAATCATTGAACGAGGTACTGCTCAGGCTCCAGCAGCTCAGGCACAGCAACCTTACCAGGAACCAAACTATCCATCGCAGCAATATGACAAGCACGGTAATCAGAGCGGCTCTAATCAAAGTTATCCACGCAAAAAGCGCAAAGAATCATTCTTAGGAGATTTGTTCGATTTCTAAGTAAGTCAAGGTGCGCTAACTACCTAAATAGAACAAAATACAAAAGTATACGCGCTTATGCGTAGAACTCAAGTTCACCGTGCCGTATTTGGAGCTTTGTTTTAATCCCAGAGGCGAATCTAATCCTATCGCCCTCCGTACCGCTCGCAAGTATGTATCTTGAATACTCAACGAATGGGTTATCAAGATCTCGCTCGATCTTGTAATGGTTTAGCAGAGTTTTGGTGACATAAAAATGTTTATCTACTTTTGCACGTAGCTTTTCTTCAATATCCATTTTTTGGTGATGTTGCTCGATGAAGGCCTGCAATAGCTCACAAAGCTTCTCCTCATTGACGTATTTCTCTTTGCAATCAGGATCTTTACGACGAGTACAGTTGTAGTAGACGAATCGCTTTGTATCACCACTTTTTAGCAGCTTAAACTTATCTTGTGCGGTGATGTCCGCATCGCACTGCCCACATTTGAGCATACCCCTGAAGGCAAATGTTTTTGATCCCCACACACCCTTGTTGACACCTCTCGTTTCTTGCACGAGATCGAACAACTCTTTAGATATAAGTGGCTTATGGGCACCTGTGTACCATGGTGCATCTGGTGCTTCAGGGTATTGGAATTTGCCATAGTAGAATGGCGTACTGAGTATTACTAATATTTGACTCACACTAATCGGTTTTCCTGAACGATTAGTAAAGCCTTGCTCATCAAGCCATGCTTTTATCCTACGACCGCTCCAACGCTCGTACCCAGCTTTTTGAAAAGCTTCGATAATTAGTTCCGATCTATCAGGATCGAGGATTATGTCGTTAACACCTGCGAATGCTCGATTCATGTACCCAAGCGGTGCAACGCCTGGTCGCCAACCCATCTCGCATTTGTTTCTAATGCCTCGTTTGACGTTAATACTTTTGTTATCGTTCTCAAGTTTGGCTTGCGAACATAGAATCATTAGTAAGAACTTCTCGTTCGGGTTATTTGTGAACGTCTGCGAGTAAGTACGGATATGCAGTAGCTTGCCTTGATCCATGAGGTCAACAACCGATCCAAGGTCGCCAGCATTCCTACTTAGTCGATCGGGTGCCCATGTGAGGACGGCATTATATTCTTCGCTTGCTAAGCCCTTAAGTAATTTGTTGTATACGGGTCTTTTGCCAGAATCTTTAGCAGAGTGACTCTCCTGAAGCTCGCAGACTATCTGTAATCCCTCATTTTCTGCCAATGCTCGCATCTCATTCAACTGCGAATCAATCGACATGGCCTGTCGCTCGTCAGATTCACTCGATTTGCGAGCGTATAAGCAGTATTTAAGGCTAGGTTTGCTTTCCATTGCAAGGTACAAGGTACCGCTGTTATTAGATTAAGTCTAGGCATATAATAGAGATAATGAACAACCCTCAACCTAGACTAATACAGACATATTTACCCGATGGCACACTCGAAGGAATACGTGTAATAGAACTGAGCGATAGTTCAATCAAAGCATTTGTCATTCCACGGCTACAGTTGAAAAACGCGAAAGTGAGAGAAGAACTACTGCGACCATCGATATACTTCTTGGTAAGCAGCAGTGACTCTCTTGGATACATTGGCGAAAGTGAAAACTTCTTTCATCGTGTTAAGAATCATGATCAAAACAAGCAGTTTTGGGATGTTGCCATCGCAATTGTTTCTACAACCAATAGCCTTGAGAAGAGCGACGTTAAGTATTTAGAATCACTAGCCGTAGAGCGTGCTCAATCGGGAAGTATGACAATTGAGAATAAGACAGTTCCAATTCGTAACAATGTTCATGAATTTAAGTTACATATTCTTCAGAAAATTTTAGACGACACCCAACTCATCCTTACTTCACTTGGTTATGATATTCTGTCGAGTCCAGACATTAAAGAAGACGTTTGGTATTGCAAATCAAAGAAAACAGAAGCACGTGCACAATTTAGAGGCGATAAATTTGTCGTATTACAAGGTTCAATCATTGATAAATCTCACTCACCAAGCTGGGCGACTAAATGGTCTAAATCACTTGCCGAGAGAGAAGAGATCTTCGAAAAGTATGGCCGTGATCTTGGTGATACAGTCGAGCTGACAGAAAATGTGGCATTCAAGAGCCCTAATCATGCAGGTGGTTTTGCAACGGGACACAATATAAATGCGTGGGTGACATGGAAAGATGAATCTGGTCAAACAATGGACGAGGTCATGCGTAAGGGCTAAAAACCAGCGATAATGTTCCTTTGCAGTCGCTCCTTAATCCAGCCATACACTTCACTGGTCTTACCACCAACATGCCACTCGTAAATCTCTTCTGGGTTAAGCCCTGAATCACCAAGATATGCTTTACCATCCTTGTAATTATATATAGTGGCCACACCATGTGGTGTATCAATAATCCATTCAACATCAATTTTATTATCTGCATGAATTGGTTGCCTTGGCTCTCCGAATGTCGGCAGTAACTGGTCATACCGTGCATACAGATACCCTTTGAAGCTTGTTCCTGTTCGTTTCTTATCTAATTCGTTCATCATATTCCTTTCAAAGCAAAGGTACCGCAATGGTTTATTAAAGCTAGTTCTTTTTCTCGTCTAAATATTTAATTCCGTAGAAGTGATGAATCTCGTCGTCATCGCCCCCTAAAAAGCCGAATCCAAAAACAACTTCCCATTTCACATTGGTTTGTACATAGTTCAGCCCCATCGATGCCGCATCGGCTAGATCATCATGCTTTTCCACGCCAAAACCGACGAGCTGCTGTATGATTGGTGCAATCGCACGATCCTTTGGGAAATACACCATACCTTGCTCAAACAGCGAACTCACCAACTGGAGCCGTGCGCGTTTGTCATTATGGATTTTGATACCTTTCGACTTAATCTCACGGTCGTTGAGCTGTTCAATTACTGCTGCTTGGTACTGAACTTGCTCCACTAGCACTATCGGTACTTGCTTTGAATCTGCATTAACGGCTTGATACAACGAAGCAATGGTATCGAGCGTTGCTAGGTGAGTTATCTTTTTATTAATAAACTTCTTATCAATGTAGTAGCGACGATTCTCGGGCTTGAATCCAAATACATGAATAATGATTATCGCTGTATAGTCAGCGGTTGCGCTCTGAGATATTGCAAGATCAACCGACAAGAACGAATTGATATATTCGTTGCTTTCAGTCTTTTCTGGTAGCTCATCATAGTACTGCATCCATTTGGCATCGATAACCTGATCTTCGTCAGGAATTATGCGGAGCATGTATTCACGTTCCCAGGCAATCTTGTTGCCGACATTGCGCCTTAGATTGTTAATCGCTACCTTGTCAGGGTATTTACCCGGCCATAAACTTGTACCCGATCGTACAATAGGCCATTCGCGGTATATGCCATCAATTTCATTGTTTTCGATACGCTCTTTAAGCCTCATAAGCAATGAATCTTCGTGAAGGAGATTGCCGACCGCAATACGTTTCGTGTAGGTATCGCCAGCTGGAATGATCTCACTCGTATACCAATCAAAAGTTTTATTGCGCCCTTCACGAGTTTTTACCGACGCCATATCTTCGACATCATCGGCGATGATTAAATCAGGCCGAAAAGCACCATGTCGAATACCTCGCACACTTTGTTCGGTACTAATTGCCGTGATTCTAGCGTTATACTTTGGTATGTAAAGTGATGTCGAACCCCATTCTTCACGTTGCTCTATGAACGGGCCCATATCATTGGCCAGTAGCTCATTGCTTTCAAGCTCGCGCTTAATGTTAGTGAGATGTACTCGTGCTTGGTACTGCGTCTGACTGGCTATCAGCACGAATTTCTTTTGTTGTCGTCCGACCACTGCCCATATTGGGTAGCTCATTGTTAATATCGTGGATTTTGCCGAACCTCGAAATGCCACAATGACGGCCAGCGGCAGTGACTCGTCTTCAGTGATTGAAAATAGGTCACGGTGCAGGTCAGCAGTGGCATGAGTTAAGTAATTCGAAAAATAAGTAGAAAAGAACCACTGATGGCTTTGTGATGTGACTTCCGCACGAACCTTATGGTCGGCAAAAAGTTTTTTCTGTAGGTTATCTTGTTTCATCAGTTTCATCTTCGGTTGTTAATCCTGCAAGTTGAAGCGCGCGTGATACAACTTCGGTTTGCTCAGGTGTTAATTCCTGTTGAATGGTTTGTAGCTTGGCGTTTACCTCGATGCGAGTTTTATAAGACTTGTGGTGGTGCTTTAACCAAAAGAAAATGGCCGACATATTCTTGTCTTTAATGGCAGATATCAACTGGCTTTCTGCCATATCATTTATAAGGCCTGCACTATGTTCGATAGCTTCATCGCATTCGCTTGCAAAATCTTCATCGTCTTTACGCCAGCGGTAATAGGTACTGCGAGGTACGCCCGTTTGCTTACACGCAACTTCAACAATTGGTGTTTTTCGAAGCTTCTCAAGTAGCTTCTTTTTATCGACAGCAAGGTTTCGGCTCATAGCTTTACTCGCTTTTGGCCAGTCAGCTTCTCCCAACGATACAGAGCCACTTCGGCATAGGTAGGGCTTTTCTCCATGATGTTGCATCGGCGTTTTAACTTTGTACTAGCAATGAGCGTCGAGCCACTGCCGCAGAACGGTTCTACTACCAAGTCGCCACGTTTAGTAAGAACTTTGATGTATGGTACGAGTATCTCAATTGGTTTTGTGCCAAAGATGACACCTTGACCAGAATGCTTTTCGTCACTAGCCATGTAGCTTATAAAGTCAGTTGGTTGGTACTTTTTACCGCCCTCATAGCCCTCCCACTGAGGCTTTCCACGAATTGCATACAATGCTGTTTCATATTCTTCTTGCAGGCCATCAGGTTCTTCGTCGTGGTTATACTCCACGTCGCCAGAAGCTCCAACCATCGCAATATCATGTTTACTAAAGAACTTGTATTTAGCAGCGAAGCCTTGATGTCGATTGGGTAAATGCCACACGATCATATTTTTTACTTTCCAGTATTTTTCCATCTCTGCCCAAATCACACGCAGATTTTTCCAATTTTCATACACAATAATGGAGTAGTCTGGCTTGGCGTACTTGGCGACATTTGCCATCCAAAGCTCGGTAAAGTTATCGGGCAGGACGTCTGTTTCAAGATAACGACGATTGCGTTTAGCCCCGAACCCAGTAACGGACTTACCGCCACGCTTGGCATGTAAGTAATCGAGAATGTAAGGCGGATCTGTCATGCACATATCGGCTTGTTCGCCGTTCATAAGCTTGTCGAAGTCCGCCTCCACTGTAGAATCGCCACACATAAGCCGAGAATCACCAAGCTGATAGACATCGCCTTTTTGCACAGTGATTTTACTGATATCCAGTTTCTTCAGCTCTTTTTCGAGATCGAATGTTTCAGGTTCATCAACAACAAGGTCAAAAATTGCATCAATCTCCTCACTATCAAAGCCGATAGTGCTAAGTAATGATTCATCGAACTCTACTAACAGTTCATAATCCCAGTCACCAAGATTTTTATTAAGCCGTACGTTTAGTTCTTTTTCTCGTTCAATATCGGGGATATCTACATATACAACGGGTACTTCTTTAATGCCAAGATCTTTCGCAACCTTGAGCCTGAAGTGCCCACCTATAACTACGTTCTTGCGACTTGCTGAGCTGTTCACTAAAATCGGGTCAACTATACCGAAGCTTTTTATGCTATTAGTAAGTTGGGCAATTGCTTCCTCGCTCCACTTGCGTGGATTGTATGGCGCAGGGTTTAATTCTTTTACTTTTTGATATGTAACCTCTAAGTTGTTATTTGTCATGATTATCTCCTTATTCTGGAAATATCATGACCCTAAGCTATTTATGCCACCATAGGCTCGGTAGGTGACGTAACGAGGTACGCTTTTTGAATCGGGCTTCCTGCTTATTCTTAAAACTCCTGACATCTTCTGCCGAGTTGAATTTATCTGGGTACTTTTCTGCTATCTCTTGGTATTTCAGTCCATCTGCACGTAGCTTAATAATGTTGCGATAACGATCAACAGTCTCTAATTGGATTGGGTCACGCCGAGATGGAATGTCTGCATCCATATACGCTTGATACTTCCGAATATCATCCCAAATATCTTCGATATCATGGATCGTGGTATCCTTTTCGATACGAATACTCAAGCTAGTGACTCGCTGTTGCTCTTTCGGTAAACGCACATCATTCATTCTTGGCGACGGCCAAGCACTTTTTTGTGATGGCGGTTCTAATGATTTATCGGCAGAAAATATGTAATTGAAAAGCGGATGAAGCCAGCGTGGATCGAGATTGAACTCAAGCCTTAGGTTATCAAGCTCGTCAAGCAATTCCTTATTCGGAGGCAGCAACTCATATCCATATGCACCTCCGTATCGCTTTGCGGTATCTTCATCGGCATTGCGGTAGAAATCGGCAAACCACTCAGCCCGTTCGTCATAAGGAATGCCCGTTTCAGGAATACCTAGCCGCTTACGAACATCAGATACAGCAGCTTGGAAACGAGGCATAGATTCAAGGATTCTTGCATGTGGTTCCCAATAATTATCTGACTTAGTTTTTGCCATAGCCATATTATACTGCTAACAGTGTTATTACATCTGTTTTTGAGGTATAATGTTGTGTAATATGACAACCACAACAGACACTAAAAAAGAGCAAGAACGAGCCCGGCTACACAGCACGATTTGGAAGATTGCGAACGACTTGAGGGGATCAGTAGATGGATGGGACTTCAAACAGTATGTTTTAGGCATACTGTTTTATCGTTTTATATCCGAAAACTTGTCAAATTACATTAATGCCGAAGAGCGCAGAACAGGTGCTGCCGACTTTGACTATGCCAGCCTAAGCGATGATGCCGCCGAGTTTGGTCGCAAGGACACGGTAGCTGAAAAAGGCTTCTACATACTGCCAAGCGAGCTGTTTGAAAATGTCCGCAAGAGAGCAAAAGAAGAGGATAACCTTAACGAAATTCTTTCGGGAATCTTCCGCAATATCGAGAACTCTGCCAAAGGTGCTGATAGCGAAGACGATATAAAGGGTCTTTTCGATGATCTCGATGTAAATAGCAGCAAGCTCGGCCAGACAGTTGCTAAGCGCAACGAGCGCCTCGTTAAACTACTTGATGCTATAGGAAGCCTTGAAGTTGGTCGTTACGAAGACAATACAATCGACGCATTCGGTGATGCTTATGAATACCTCATGACCATGTACGCGTCATCGGCGGGTAAGTCTGGTGGTGAGTTCTTCACGCCTCAGGAAGTCAGTGAGTTGTTAGCTCGTATCACTGTGGTTGGCAAGAAAGAAGTGAACAAGGTATATGACCCAGCCTGCGGCTCAGGTTCACTACTGCTAAAGTTCGCAAAGGTATTGGGTAAGGAGAATGTTCGACAAGGATTTTATGGACAAGAGATCAACCTCACCACCTACAACCTTTGCCGTATCAACATGTATCTACACGACATTAATTATGAAAAGTTCAGCATAGCTCATGGAGATACACTGACCGATCCAGCCCACTGGGATGACGAACCCTTCGATGCCATCGTCTCGAATCCACCTTACTCTATTAACTGGGAGGGTGATGCAAATCCATTACTAATCAATGATCCTCGTTTTTCTCCAGCAGGAGTTCTTGCCCCGAAGAGCAAAGCCGACCTAGCGTTCACGCTTCATATTCTTAACTGGCTTTCGACTAGTGGTACGGCTGCGATTGTTGAATTCCCTGGAGTGTTGTACCGAGGCGGTGCTGAAGCAAAGATCCGTAAATATCTTGTTGATAACAACTTTGTAGATGCAGTCATTCAGTTACCTCCTGATCTATTTTTTGGTACAACTATCTCGACATGTATTGTGGTTCTCAAGAAGAGCAAGAAAGATAACTCCACTTTATTCATCGATGCCTCGGCCGAATTTGTGCGAGGTGGTAACAAAAACAAGCTCGGTCAAACTAACCAAGATAAAATTCTTGAAGCATTCACTAATCGCGAAGATGTTGAACATTTTGGAAGACTTGTCCCAAATAGCGAGATTTCCGAGAATGACTACAACCTTGCGGTCAGCAGCTACGTTGAAGGTAAGGACATGACGGAGTTCGTCAATATCGCTGAACTCAATACGAATATCAAAGAGATAGTTGCTAAGCAGTCAATACTACGTACTCAGATTGATGAAATCGTATCTAGTATCGAGGGTTCTAAGAATGGGTAAAATCGATCAATTAATTGCTGAGCTTTGCCCAAACGGAGTGCAGTTTAAGCACATTTGGGAAGTCACTGCTTGGGATAAAAAATTCAACGCCGTTGATAATAAAAAACAGCCCAAAACTTACAAGTATTCCTATCTTCTAGCAAGTGCTTTAAGAAAACTAGCAGTTGAAGGTGGTGACGTTAAGTTACTGTCTACGGGCGGTGAAGTTTATGGGTATACGACCGAAGAATTGGCGGGCAAAAACATCTCTGAAGGAGAGATAATATCAATTCCATGGGGTGGTCGTGCTACAGTCCAGTATTACAACGGAAAATTCGTTACAGCGGATAATCGTATTGCTACATCACTCGACAAAAACTATTTGGACAATAAATATCTTTATTACTTTATGTTGAGTAATCTACGAACAATTCAATCGTTCTATCGTGGATCAGGCATACAGCATCCAAGCATGGCAAAAGTGCTTGATATGAAGATTCCAATTCCCCCTATTGAAGTGCAAAAAGAGATTGTACAAATTCTGGATAAGTTTACACAATTGGAAGCGGAGCTGGAAGCGGAGCTGGAAGCTAGACGGAAGCAGTACGAATACTACCGAAATCAGCTACTGACGTTTGACGAGCAGAGAGAGAGAGTCAGATGGCTAACTTTGGGAGAGGTTTGCAATATTTCACGGGGGCGTGTCATGTCTAAGGATTATTTGACGGAAAATTCAGGGGACTATCCTGTGTATTCTTCTCAGACTGCCAATAACGGAGTCTTTGGAAAAATAAAAACATACGATTATGACCTCGAGTCTATAACATGGACGACCGACGGTGCTAACGCAGGTTCCGTTTTCTATCATAATAACGAGAAGTTTAGTATCACGAATGTTTGCGGTTTACTCCAAGTTAAAGCCGATAATTTAAGTACGCGCTTTCTTTTTTACGCACTTCAGTTATTGACCAAGCCTCATGTAAGCGCAGGTATGGGAAACCCGAAGCTAATGAGTAATGTTATGGCAAAAATAAAAGTGCCTATACCTTCTATTGAGGAGCAAGATAAGATAGTGAATATTCTAGATAATTTTGATTCTCTTGTTAATGGAATGACCGAAGGCCTACCTGCCGAAATCAAAGCACGTCGTCAGCAATACGACTATTACCGAACCAAACTACTCACATTTCAGGAGGCTACAGCGTGAATAAGTACAGTATGGTGGCAGAAAATTCCAACAGCACTGTTGTAGGTGAATTTACTCCTGCAAAAACCCGTGCCACTAATTACCAGAGTGAAGCGGATTTAGAAAAAGCATTTGTAGAGTTATTACAGGCTCAAGCCTATGATTACTTACCCATCACCAGCTCGACAGACCTCACAGACAATCTACGTACTCAGCTAGAGAAGCTTAACAGCTACCAGTTTAGTGATAGTGAATGGAAGCAGTTTTTTTATGAACATATTGCTAACCCGAACAGCACCATTGAAACCAAAACGGCGACCATTCAGGAAGACCATGTCAAGAATCTGTACGACGAACACGGTCAATTCAAGCGCAATATATATCTTATAGATAAGAAAAACATTCACAATAATAGCCTCCAAGTAATTAACCAATACGAAGTGGACGGTGCACGGGCTAACCGCTATGATGTCACGATTCTCGTAAATGGCTTGCCACTCGTGCATGTTGAGCTGAAGCGTCGAGGTGTGGCTCTGCAAGAAGCCTTCAATCAGATTAACCGTTATCAGCGTGATAGCTTCTGGGCGGATAGTGGACTATACGAATATGTACAGCTATTTGTTATCAGCAACGGAACGTACACAAAATACTACAGCAACACTACACGGTTCCAGCACATCAAAGAGGCTAGTGAGACTCGTGCTAAACGAACAAAGAAAACCAGCAACAGTTTTGAGTTTACGAGCTGGTGGGCAGATGCAAATAACAAGCCTATTTTTGATCTTATGGACTTTGGTCAGACGTTCTTTGCTAAACATGCGATCTTAAACGTCCTAACAAAATACTGCGTGTTTACCAGCGACCGATTACTGCTTGCAATGCGACCCTACCAGATCGTTGCAACTGAGCGAATATTGAATCGGGTTGAAGTTTCAACGAACTATAAAAAACTAGGCACCATCGAAGCTGGCGGATACATTTGGCATACCACTGGATCGGGCAAAACGTTGACTAGCTTCAAGACAGCTCAACTTGCCAGTAAATTATCATCCGTAGATAAAGTACTATTCGTTGTCGACCGTAAAGACCTCGACTATCAAACCATGAAGGAGTATGACAAGTTTGAGAAAGGCGCGGCTAATAGCAATACGAGCACTGCCAAACTTACCAAACAACTTGAAAACGACAATGCTAGAATCATAATCACAACCATTCAAAAACTAGATAAGTTCATAAAGAAGAACGAAGGACACAAAGTATTTGATGGTCACGTCATAATCATCTTTGATGAGTGTCACCGATCACAGTTCGGAGATATGCACCACGCAGTCACAACCAGCTTCAAAAACTACCACCTCTTTGGTTTTACGGGTACCCCTATCTTCGCTAAAAACTCTTCTAGTGGTGGTCGTGTTGATCTAAAAACGACCGAACAGGCCTTTGGCGAAAAGCTACATACGTACACGATAGTCGATGCTATCACTGACAAAAACGTACTGCCTTTTCGCATTGACTACATCCGAACCATAAAAGAGGCTGACGATGTCGATGACTCACAGGTACGTGACATTGACCGCGAAAAAGCCTTGGCTGCGCCGGAACGCATCTCAAATGTCACACAATATATTCGTGATCACTTTGATCAAAAGACTAAGCGCAACAGTAAGCCGTACGCATTCACCGCTTTAGCAAGCGTCCATGAAGCCGCATCGGCAAAAGACCGTTCGGCCGTTGAAGAAATCAAGCAAAAGATTCGACTAAGCGGGTTTAACTCCATATTTGCCGTCAGCTCTATCGATGTTGCAAAGCTGTACTATACAGAGTTCAACAAGCAACAAGCAGATGTACCAGAGTTAAAGAAATTAAAGATAGCCACGATATTCAGTTACGGTGCTAATGAAGTCGATGATGAAATGGATGGGCTCGAGGACGAAAACTCCGACAATACAGATGGTCTAGACAAAAACTCACGCGACTTCCTCGAAGCTGCGATAAAAGATTACAACCAAATGTTCGGTACAAACTACGATACATCATCCGATAAGTTCCAGAATTACTACAAAGATGTCAGTTTGCGTATGAAGAACCGCGAGATTGATCTGCTCATTGTAGTGAACATGTTCCTGACAGGCTTTGATGCCACAACTTTAAATACACTCTGGATAGACAAGAACTTGCGAATGCATGGGCTACTCCAGGCCTATTCACGAACCAACCGAATTCTAAATTCAATTAAGACATTTGGCAACATTGTTACTTTCCGTAACCTAGAGAAGGCCACCAATGATTCTCTGTCGCTCTTTGGTGATAAAGAAGCTAGCGGAATCGTACTACTCAAGTCATTCCGTGAGTATTACGACGGTTATGAAGCAGAAGGTAAGCAGGTGCGCGGATATGCCGAGCTTGTTAATGAGTTGATTGAACGATTCCCAGTTGGCCAGCCTATAATCGGTGAGCAGAATAAAAAGGATTTCATTAAACTCTATGGTGCAATCCTAAAGGTGCGCAACATTCTCTCTACATTCGATGACTTTACGGGTAACGAGATCCTATCTGAGCGTGATGTGCAGGATTACCACAGCATGTACATTAACTTTTACGATGAGTTCCGCAAAGTTAATGAGAGTGACAAAGAAAATATCAACGATGACATCGTATTTGAAATGGAGCTCATCAAACAAGTCGAGATAAATATTGATTACATCCTTGAACTCATCCGCAAATATCATGCAAGTAACCAAGAGGATAAGGAACTGCTTGTTGATATTAACAAAGCTATTGATTCAAGCATCGAGCTTCGGAACAAGAAGGAACTTATCGAACAATTCATCAGCAGTATTAATGTTGACTCATCCGTTGATGACGACTGGCAGTCATTCGTGAATTCCAAGAAGATAGAAGAGCTTGATCGAATTATCTCTGAGGAAAATCTTGACCGTGAAGAAACCTACAAGTTTATTGAAAGGGCATTCCGTGACGGCGGTGTACAAACGAGCGGTACTGCTATCACAAAAATCATGCCCCCTGTCTCTCGTTTCAGCCCAGACCAAAGTCGTGGCAAGAAGCGAGAAACAGTGTTAGATAAATTAGCATCGTTCTTCAATAAGTTCTTCGACATTTCGAACGGCAGATTGGGAGAGTAGGCTAAAATTATGCCTAGCACTGCGATACGTAGCACTCGGATAGGCTTTTATTACCAAGACCTCTATGCCATTCTCGTTTTCTTGAGTAACTATGAGGCAAAAAGAAAAATGGAAAAGTTCTTTGTTGATTTTGAGTACGACTCAACTAACAAGAAATCCTACGATCTTTTAGTAGAACTCATCGATAATTCTGGAGTACCGACGCAAGAGGTTTATGAAGTCAAGACTGGTCAATACTTTAAAGAGAAGACAGGCCTAGTATTCGAAACGGTCGCAGATTATGCAAAGCTTAGAAAGAATTCAGTGCTTAGCATTAATGACAAAAGTACTGTCATTATTAGCAAAGATAGGGCAGTTGCTGTCAGAAATTTCAGAGACCACGCACAAAGACTTCATCATTACACTACGCTATCGACCGAAGATGCCCAGAGTGCGCTGCAGTATTTTAAAGACAAGCTTTCAAGTGACTGTTACGACAGCGATGACGATCTCCATACATCTATTAGGGCTATAGTTTTTGAAGAAGGTTCACCACTTACTGTTATCGCAGGAGACCCAGATAGTGACATAAAGGATAACGTACGGGAAAAGGTACGACGGGTCGCTAGGAATCTGCCAATAAGCTTTCCTAATCCAATTGCATTTCCCGAAGATATGCTAATCCATGAACTACTAAGCATTATTCAGTCAAAAGCTGGAACCCAAGAAAGTCTAATCGATGAATTTCGTAGTGCAATGATCAACTATTACGCAAGATACAAGCTTCAAACTGAAGGTATATCTCCTGGTTCAGGAGGTAGTCTCGAACTTGCATGTAATGATATTGAGCAATTAATGAATGTGTACGAGGGTGTAGCCATCCCTGCTGAAACAACCCAAACTGAGGGTGGTGAGGTGTCATGAGTACTGCGGGCATGAATAATTTCAAAGGGCTCGATTACCAGACGTGGTCTGCGGTTTTACTATTTCTTATGCGATCACGAGAGGCTTCTTTTGATTCAATTATCCTTGAGGATAAAAATTGGGAAGACTTTACTCTCGTTTACGTAGACGGTAAAAAGATAGTATGTGAATCGAAGTACTATGCACGTGCCTTCACGACAAGTAATTTACTTAAAATATTGAAAAACATTACCGAGAGCCCAGATGATCTTAGTGAAAAAGATGAAATACTTATTGTTTGTCCATCCGTAAGTAACGATCTGGAAGAGCGGATAAAGCACCTGCGCTGGTACACGGATCATGAAGCTTGGTTCACACAAAAAGGTTACTCTGCAAAAGAAATTGAATTACTGCCTAGAGTCTCATTCTTTAAGCCCGAATCGGCAGAGTTCTTATACGAGGAGTCATTAGCGTATTTCTATAACCACCCTAAGCTGGCTGGTGCGTGGCTCCCACGTGCAGATGTCGAGAGATGGCTTGATTCAATTGTTATGAGTAGCTTTTTCAGGAAAGCAACCAAGGGCGAGAAGTTCACTAGACAGCAATTAAGTGATGACGTTGATAACTACTACGATAACGAGCTAGATAAAAATGTCGAATACGACAGACGACAGACGGACATCCCGCAACAATTTAAAAGTATTCTGACACATATAAAAAACCACGATGAGAACCAAATTAAGCGAAATATTAGCGCGTGGACTATTCAGCCTGACCTTATGTACTTTGTTATCCAGGAGATATTTAGCCAGAAGGGACTGAAGCTTGCTGACTGGGATATCGTATGGTCAAAAATCATAGATCGACAATACTCGTTCCGCGTAGTTTACGATTTTAAAGATCATATAAAGGATCGAGAAAATGCAGCCTACACAATAGGGCTCTTCGCTAGTCATACGGATGCTTTTACTAATCCGGCATTCGATGATTTTCGGGCAGAGTTCGCTATGCAAACAATGGAAATGATTCTAAAGGAGCACTCTGATCTTTCGCCTCAGGTTTATGACTTCATCGACGCATTCCTTAAGGACAAACGAGTGGACTACACCGAGCTTGATGATAGGAGTGATCGACAAGAAAAAGTAGAAATAGCAAAGCTACTAGTGCTTACATTTGATTACTTCCAAGCAACCAAAAATCAGGAATATATTGGTAGATCTATTGAGCTAGTGTCACTTTACTTTAATCTCATCGATGATGACGGTGAATATGATATATATACCCCATCTCCGATTTTTAATATTTTATATAAGTATCTCGCAGCCGACTTCATCAACAGGATTGAAGAAGTAATCGACATAATTGTCGGTCAGTATCAAAACGCTAAGATTTACGGTGGATCATATAATGGTTGGGATGGTATGGGCGGGGGCGTCAGCCAATCTGGGGATCAATTCACCTTAAATGACAGACACTATATTCAACATGTCCTCGAGCCCGCCTTGAAAGAACATTATGCTTTCGATAAGACATCGGCCTGGAAATTAGTTAATGAAAGATTTATTTCAAAAGATTCAAATGTATCAGTAGATAGACCTGATTTTTTGAATCGAGCTGCATTACATATAGTTCTGCAAGAGTATAGTGACGGTGAACATAGTGATGATGCGTTAAAAATACTGAAGAATCAAGTCATTGCCCGAAAGGGAATTCCATCAAAGCACGAACTTATTTTTCAAATGCTACGAGATAAAAATCCTGATTTATCTAATGATAAAAAATGGTCATTAATAAATATTTTCCTAAAAAAATACACCCTACCATATAGCGTGTTTGTTGAGCAGATCGTCTCCTCGCTCGCTCTTGATGGCGATGAACGTGCACTTTCAGCAATCGTTTCATGGATGGACAACCCCGAATACCGTAAACGACAAGTATGGCACAGCTTCTACGTGGGCCGCATTATGATACAACTACTTTCATCTGATCCGACGACTAAGCTATTTGAAACAGGCGTGGAAGTATTGAATAGTTATCTTAAGACCAAGGAATTCACTCATGAACTTGGTTCGTTTGACTCGTACGATATTAGCCGAACCATCGCACAGGTTATCGAGCGAGATTATGATTCGGGGCTAAAGATACTTCGTGATATCAATAAATCGGATGTTTTGACCAGCAACCAGCAAACAGCAATCTGGCTAAGCATTGAACAAGTTGACAAGGATAACAAAGCGCTCATAGGTAAGTTATATCAGGATTTCGTACGACCAGTTCTCTACGATGAGTTGGGCGGCGACAATTCCCGTATTGAGGCACGACTCACAGAGCACTACCCTCGACAGCTTGCAGTTCAGTTTGGTGAACATTTAGCAAAGCAAGGATTTGTTAACGAAGCGCTAGAGATTGCACGTATATTTATCAATGATTCGCACCCCAAGCTTGAGAATGATCCTGACGATCCAAAAGGCCAGTCTAACTATCATCTCAAGATTCTTAACGGTGAAGAGGATCCAAGAATCATAACAACTGTACGGGGTTGGGTGGCATGGATCCTGTCGTCGCTAATTTCGATGCGAGGTAAGGATCATCTAGAAGAAGTTGCACAAATGACCGAGAAGCTAGTCAAAGACGAGAATCTATACGTTGTTACTCAAGGAATGATTCCATTGACATCGCTAATGCAGAACAGACACTCGGTACTGCCAAAAACTGATAAGAGATTCATACCCCGTGAGCTTTCCGATCATATCGAGAATCTATCACTTGAATTAGTCGACAAATACGATAACAAGGTCATACTTCACCACTTAGAAGCAGTCTTGCACCGCTTTAGAACCATGACCACAGAACAGGCAATGCATGTTTTCAAACAATATGGGCTAATTGACAATAAGGCGAAGACGGATGATATATACACGCTTTTAATTTCTTTTGCTCTTTTTAGAAAAAACTTTTTCACTGATGAATCTTTTAAGAAGCTTTTTGGCGAAGATATGTACCAGAAAGTTAACAACTTTGACGATCAACCATTTAAAGATCTGCTAAACATGATAATTGAAAGTGATAACGACGAGGCGAGGACTCATATAGGATGGTTCTTCTGGACGCTCCCCAAGAAAGGCAGTAACTACGAAGAGGATATTGATCTATCCTTTGAGTACCTAGACAAGATTGCAGACCGATACACTAGAGAAGCATTTAACAGAGCTGCCTACTTCGTAAACGATCGAATCAAAGAACGTCCCGAACAAAGCTTACGATTATGGGAGAAAATAACGCGTAACGAACAAGCATGGATTAGTGAGAATTATAAAACGCTTGAGAGGTCATCATGGTGGAGCCACCATTATAATGATGACTTCCTTATTACCGCCAAAGAACTTGCTGGTGATGAGAAATACCTAGAGATGCTAAGGATCATCTTGTCATACCCTGAAGGCTACCAACCGATGTTCAAGCCTCAATTGCACTACGATATCTTAAGACAAATTAAAACAGGCGAAGCAAAAACAGTTCTCGATAAACTTAAGGCATCCTACCCATCACTTTACGCGAAGGACATTGACGAAAACTAACATGAAAGTCGAAGAAATAAATGAAAAATTCTTCGGAGATGAAAAGACTCACCGCTATCTTTTAGATGTATACCGAGAGTGTGTCGAGAAACTGATTGTAGCGAATGTGTTAGTTGAAGTATGGGCTAATTCTAAGGCTGGTCATGGGCATATTAAAGGCAGGAACTGTAATACCTGTGCTGTATTCTTCCAAATATACTTTTCCTGCGTTGACTCAATGTTCTTACATCTTCGTTTACTATTTTCAAGGCAGGAGCCAGCTCTTGCAAACGCATATTTGGAATCAGTTAGAGATTTAAACATAGAAGACTACGAGTCGTATTATTACGACAAGTACGAACACAAGGTTAGTGAAGATGAGAAAAAAGTCATTGAGCCGTTATTTCCTTTGGCCAAAGACCACTTATCAAAAATATCTAACCTATATTTAAAGCGTGTCGAACCGTATCAGGCTTTTGCATTCCACCAACCAAAAGACGGTAAGTACTATAAAGTTACTACTGGTCAAAGGGCTGAGGAGGGTATGACATATGTAACGCACACTTTGTCTCGCAAATTTAAACATGATCTCCGACCAGCAAAAGAAATGCTAGATCTTTTAGCAGAAGTAATTCACATGTATCTAAAAGTTTCTAGTAAGTATTACCATGTTCTGAAGATATATCCGCAGAACTACGTGAAAGAAACGGTGTGGATACTTGGAGTGGAGCAAGTTGGTGATGAGGCTATAGAGGATATGATTACTAATGCTAACAAGCACACGGAAGACATGATCCATTTGCTCGAATGTAGTGGTGGGTTAAATAGTCACAATGGTCTAATCTTTAAGAAAATTGAGCTTGCTCAAAGAACTAACAATACTTGCTAGAGTTGGAGTTTAGTACAGATGTATACGAACCTAAAAGACAAAAAGTATTACGAAGATCGTTATGATGACGGTACCGTAGTCAAATGCCGTTCCGGTGAGCGAATCGTAAATGATACGTTCAAGATCATGGAAAAGAAGCTCCCCAAAAAGGAGCTGACTGAAAAGTTGCCGGGTTGGTATCTGCAGTATAGCCTGTACTATTTTTGGTTTGTTGAATCGGCAGCAGCCGAACGAGCTGAAAATCGGGAGGCTACTATCGCAAAATGGGTGGCGGAAGATGAGAAGAAAGACAACCGCTTAGCCTCAGCACATATCTCAGGCGGTACTTACTGTCGTAGTTGCGGTAAAGACATGCGAGTTATCAGCAAAGACTATATGCGCCGTGATAGCCGCAAAGATGATGACATCCTAATCATGTTTGAATGCGTAGAATGCAATAAGCGTATGGCTCTTTGGGAAGACGGTACGCAGTGGGAAGGTGCAAAGCATGAATGTGAGAAATGCGGTGGTAATACGACCTCAAAGACCACCAAAGAGTTCGATGTTATTACATGGACTGAGACCTGCGAGAAATGTAAGCACGTTAAAACAGATACACTTGATCTATCCTCTGATAAGAAAGAGCCCGAACCCGTTGATCCTTACCTAGAACTCGACCGTAAACGCTTCGTTTTCGATAAAGATATGATCTTCAAATACGACCAGAAGCTGAGACACTTTGAAAGAATGGCGAAACTTCATGCCACAGCCGAGGATAAAGTACAGCATGTTGATGTGCATGACGGTATTAAACAGGTAAAGAAGCTCAAAATAGTCCAACTCAAGGAGTTACTCGAGCCAATCTTTACTAAAGAGGGCTATAGCGACTTTAAGCTTGGCGATCCACAGATTGGTCGTGAAGTATCACTAGATTTCAGCTGCCTTGATACCAAAGACGAACGTGAAGAGTACCAAAGCAAGAAAGACCTGCATAAAGCCATAGAGAAGGCTCTGGAGGATACTAACTGGCGAGTAATGAGTGCTGGTGTAAGTTACAGGCTCGGATTCTTGTCAGGAAGCTTGCGGGCTTACGAAAGTGAAGAAGAAATACGAAAACTGGTCGAACAACGTATGAAGAACGGCTACATTCCTAAAGCAGAGCCTAAAGAACCAACAGTATCAACAACCAAGCCAAAAGACGAGTTCTATAACCGTGATATGCGTGAATCAGTACTCGTATATTTCGATAAGTTGATGCTGGGCAGTGTACCAGCTGAGATCACACTCAAGAGCGGTATCGTTAAGCCAACAAGCATACCGGTATTGTCTGGGGAAATGAACCCCTTACTTAGAGTATTCATACCTATGCGAGATAACGATGAATCAGTCCCAAAGTTCATCCGAAACTATGATTTCAAGTTTGGTGAAGACAAGAAAATGGCAAAGGTTCGTAAAGACAGCCGTGAGCGTAAAATACGCCTAGTTTAATAATTAGCACTCTTGACATGAGAGTGCTAATTTTCTATACTGAACATAGAAGCTTTTATGCTTCTCTGGAAACCATTAACACTAATGATGAAAGGAGAATTATATGAGTAATCTCGTAAGATGGGATCCGTTTGCAGAGCTAACTGCACTACAAAAGCAGTTCTTTGGTGATGATTGGGCTTCTCAACTAAAGGGTGTGACAATCCCTACTACAGATGTCTTCACAAAAGACAATAACCTTATTGTTGAAGCACATCTGCCAAACTTCGAACAAAAGGATATAAATATCGAAGTTGAGAATGGCGCTTTAGTCATTAGTGCTGAAAGGCATGAAAAAGAAGAGGACAAAGGCAAACAGTATGTTGTGCGTGAGAGTTCGAGTAGCTTTTATCGCCGTATAGCCCTTCCTAAGAGAGCAGATGCTGAGAAGATCGAAGCACATCTCGATGATGGGGTATTGAAGGTTAGCGTACCGCTTACACCACTTCCTGAACCAAAGAAAATTGCTATTTCTGCGAAGAAGAAATAAGTCCAGGCAGTTAGCTAAAAAGAGGCTCAATTTGAGCCTCTTTTGCTAATAAAAGTCATAAAATGAGACATTGCTCAGATATGCCGTTTCGTGTCTCATTTGTCTCGTTTTGTATCCTCCGACCCCTGTAATAGTTCCGTGACCTGTATGGGGAGCCATGAAATGACACCCCCTTAGAGGGTGTTTTTTCATAGGTACACCGGTGTACCTATGTCAGATACTGCCCTGGATATCGTATTTGTATCACGGGTAGTACTTTCAGTGATTGTGCTCGCAAAGCCTCTTATGGTATGATAGGTAACAATAGATAGGCATAAGTTTACGGGAGAAAAAATACACATGGATGTGGGACCAATTCGTGGGTCACGGCCGACAGAACGGAGAGCTGCAGCCGCGCCATCTTCGCAAACACATCATCAGTCGGAGGAGCCACAACCCGTACGAGAAGAGGCCAAATCTGTATATCGCGGTTCTACCCAGCGCCCACCAGAGTCAAAAAAAGGTGTTATGCGTATCGTATGGCCAATTATCACAGTGCTACTCGTGATAGCACTCCTGGTCACTGCCTGGTTTGCCTGGTTCAAGCCCGGAGGTACTGGTTCACCTGCTATCGACAGCGACAAGTACCAAGCGGTGTTCTTCACGAATGGGCAAGTGTATTTTGGTAAACTCCAGACACTGAATGGTGAATACCTCAAACTGACAGATATCTATTACCTCCAGAGTCAGCAGACAGCCACTCAAGATCAGAGTAATCCACAACAGACAACCGACAAGCAGAACCAAGATCAGAGTAAGGTGCAACTTATCAAGCTTGGCGACGAGATTCACGGCCCTGAAGATGCTATGGTGATCAGTAAAGATCAGGTCTTGTTTTACGAAAACATCAAACCAGATGGCAAGGTCGCGCAGTCGATTGATCAGTACAAAGGTTCAAAATAAGAGGCTTTACCCCAGTATAAACCCCCGGTAATTATGCCGGGTTTTTATTTGAGTGATTCTGCGTAGCGCGCCCAAGCCTCGTCGCTAACTTTGCTTTGGGATTTGATCAGTATCAGTAGCCCATCTTTAATAAGGATGGCTGACTGCGGACCCTTGGCGGATGTGCCGACATATACCTTGATCCCGTCTGCTTTGATTTCGTTCGTAGCGCCAAAACTTTTTGCTAGCTCCGCAAGTTGCGCATCAGTACCCTCGATAAACTGATCTGGTAGTGGCTGCTGGCTCACTGTCGCGCTAACTCCATCTATTGTGTCAATATAAGCATAGACTGGTGTACTCTCGGGTGGACTGACTCGATGCCAGCCGCCAAGTTGTTCAGTTGGTTTTCCGTGCGGCGTCAGGGTCTGGTACTCAAGCTTGTTGAGTGCGGGTACTTCTTTTTCTTTTTGAGCGGTTGACCTGTGGACTATGTAATATGAGGCGCCCCCCGCTACTAAAAGAATAACAGCTGTAACGGCGATAATTGCACGCCTATCGTGCGTAAGTTGGTGTATAGCGGCCACGGATGGTCGAGTAAATCTAGTAAATCGTCCGAGATCAATACTAATATGAATATGTGTATCTTTGGTCTGGGCTGGAGGTTGCGTCAAAACAGGCGCCGCAGGTGAAGGGGGCGTTGTGGTCGGCTTCTTGGCTTGTCGTTTGAACTCCACGCGGTATATCTCTATAGAGGGGTCATCTTGCGCCCGTGCTATAGCTGGGCGCGTGCTGTCTTAACTTCTCTCTATAAAGTGTAGCATAACCATCTATACGCGGGGAACCCAGTCCTACTTGAGGCTATAGGCAAAGTTGAGGTCGCTGGCGTATGCATTTGCATTGCTCTTTGAGCCAAGTGGGATCTTGAACATGATGCGATCTCCGGCTACAAAACCACAGTTAGCGGGATCTGCCGTGCCTGTGCCAACACCCTTTTGCCAAGTAGACTGATCGCCAGTAGATACGAAGAATTCCGTGGAGTTGCAGGCAACCGTACCACTGCCATCACCCTTAACTCTGTATAGGTAGTAAGAAACCTGGGAGTTGGTGCTGTCCGTCTTACCCATCAGTGAAGTTGAACCGCCCACGAACTTATCGAAGTTAGTTGGTAGTTGATATGTGGCATAGATGACTTTGAACTGTGATGTGGAGGACGTTGTGGTCCATTTGTAGAAATTATATGTCTCGTGGGTATTACAGATAGAAGTATTGACGCCCAGGTCGTTTGAGCAGATATCTGTCGACATGGTACCCGTACCACTACCCGAGACAATCGCGCCTGCATATTCTGGAGATAATGATACGAATGTGTCTGGCGCGGCACCACAAGCACCCCAGCCATTGGCTTCGTAGCACTGCACCTTGCCAAGGGTCGTATCGTAATACATACTGCCCACCATCGAAGGATCAAGATTTGGTGCTGCAGACGCTTTGTCTAGTGTGAGTACAGTAGGTACTCCTGATGCACTACCGTCGCCAACCTGAACGTTTGCAGTGTTGAATGAGACGCTTACGACGCCACCGGACTGAACGGTGACTCCGTCGGTGCCACTTTGGATATTAACCTTGCCTCCTGAGGATGATCCAATGTTGACATCACCCGTGTTTGAAGTACCAATCGAAACAGATCCGTTTGTGCCAGTGCCATTTGCACTTCCACCGTTCAGAACCAGGTTACCACCGTTTGTGTTGCCGGTTGTGGCGCCACCACCTTGTATTGTTAGGTCACCGCCACTCACGCCGCTGGCTGTACTGTCGGTACCTTGAATCTTGAAGTCGGACGGATTGCTACTGCTGACTCCATTGCCTAGATAGAGATTGCCATTGCTATCGAATGTTGCACGGTCTACGCCATCGGTAGATACGGCGACAGTATCTTTTGATTGAATTTTTGTCGAGCCACCTGATGCACCACTGCCACTACCTATAGTGATATTTGTTGTACCACCCGAAGAATTATTGCCGATATTGATAGTCTGTGTGCCATTACCGAGGTTTGCACTACCCACCTGGATATTGCTGGTGCTATCTGCGCCGAGGAATATACTTCCAGACGAGCCATTGCCCGTCTTGGAGCCACCCGTAATCACAACATCTCCTCCGTTAGAGTTGCCGTCGCCGCCCGCACCGCCGCCCTGTAGAAACAGTGTACCTCCGTTGCCGCCCGATGTACCCCATCCACCCCAGCCTGCGAATAGAGTAAGATTCTTGCCATTTGTGTTTTCGCCAGCACCACCTACATAAATTGCGTGATCCTGGGCGTTACCAAATTCGAGATTGCCAGAGCCAGTGACACTCAGCTCGTTGACTCCGTTGTTTTGCAGTTGCAAGAAGTTACCGCTACCTGTCTTGTTGATCGCGATGCTAGGAGTGTTACTGCTTGCATCTTCTTGGACTCCTTGTGCGAGTTGAATGAAATTGTCAGCTGTTTTGCCACCCAGCTGCGCAGAGTTGATGGCGAATGGTGTTGCTGTCATGCGTTTCATGGGTAGCATCTCGCCGTCTGCCGTACAGCTGCCGCTACCAAACGTTGTACAGGTATTATCTTTACCGGCGACGTTCATTGAGAGCCAGAGCGTGTCTTGATTCCAGTCGATTTGGTTGCCAAACGGATTCTTCGAGCCGAGCGTGACAGAGAAGTAGCCGTTTTTGACGTCGACACCTTGGTCGCCATTGTTGTTGATGTAGGTTTCGGTCCATTTCAAGCTGCCGCCAGGATTGCCCGCGCTTGTGCCCGCGCCGTCCTGGTAGATCTTGAACTGAATGTTGTAGTGGCCGTCTGGTACGAGTGCACCGGTAGATTGTGCCAGACGCCCCTGAAAACTGAGAGTCTGATTGACGCCCTCGGCGGCTTGCGTCGCATGCGCAAATACTAGCGTTGTGAAAAACGCTATAGCAAGCGATGCTACTGCTACGAACTGCAGCAGTCGACGTCGACTAATACCAGTGGGGAGGTGACACCACATCTATTTGATTTTGGCTTTCTATATCTGTTTTTTTGATATAAAAATGTTTCTTTCGCTCATACGTGTGTGGTGCCACAAAAAGCTGCTGTAATTGTAGCATAAGCGACACCGTTTTAACACTAAAACCATGTGCATTTTGGCCATATTTTTACATGTTGTGATAATTGCTATGATTTGGATTCAAAACAACCAGCGAAAATCGTGTGTTATACTACCACCAGAACTTACGAAAATAAGCACAAACACCATGAATATTTCACGAATCGGCAGTGGCGTTGTAGCGGTCATAGTTACCGCTGTAGCTGCAGTGGCACCTGTCTGGAGCCTCTCGACCGGTGGTGTGCAGAGCTACGCGGCTGATAACTCTATGAGTACCGGCACGATCGTGCAGCTAGCGGGCAAAGACGCCAACCAAGTGACAGTGGCCAAGCAGGCGCAGCTCGAAAATATGTTCGGTGTGGTAGTGGATCGCAGCGAAGTGTCGATCCAGATTAGCGACGATTCGATCGCCAATCAGACGTATGTGGCAGCATCTGGTGCACATAACACACTAGTGAGTACTCAAAACGGCGAAATCAAAAAAGGTGATTTCGTGACGCTTTCTGCGATTGACGGCGTAGCCATGAAAGCTGGCACACGCGATCAACAAAAGACAGTGTTTGGTCGAGCGCAACAAGATTTCAATGGCAAAGGAGTAGTACTGAGTACGACATCGCTCAAAGATACTAGCGGCAAAGACGCCAAAACTGTAAAAATAGGTGCGATTCCCGTGACAGTGGACATCAAGACGAATCCGAACGAGAAGGAAAAAATCAGCACCAAAGCTAATCTGCCCGAGCAGCTCCAGCGCGTTGGCGAGCAAATCGCTGAGAAGGAAGTCAATCCTATTCGTATCTATCTCAGTATTGCTATCACTATCATCAGCCTGATAGTGGCGGTCATCGTGGTATATTCCGGTGTGCGCAGCAGTGTTATCTCTATCGGACGCAACCCGATGAGCAAGAAGTCGATCTTCCGCGCACTGCTCGAAGTGATTTTGACCGGCTTACTCATTGTCATAGTAGGGCTATTTGCGGTATATTTACTACTGAAGCTATAAGCATAACCAAAAAGGGTGGACTAGACGCGCGTGGGATTATTCCAGAACAAGCAGCCGAGCTCGCAGCTCCCTGACGACGAAGTGACGACAAGTGTCGGGCACTATTTTGACGGCTATTTCCAGGAGCTCAACGAACGAGGTCGCGCCCAATTTGATGCACTGATCCAGCAGCAGACGGCTAAGTTTCAAGAAGACATGGACGCGAGTATGTCGCAGATTAGTGCGGATTTGCGGGCGTATCTCACTAAGCGCATCGACGAGCAAATTGCCGACAATGCCAAGTCTATCCGCGTGGCGCAGGCTGCGGCACTCGAGTCGATCAATGCTAGTGTCGAGTCACTCCAGAAACAGCACGAATCGTTCAGTGCGACGCTCGAAGAGCAATTCGAGCAAAGTCGAAACGCTGTCCAGGCAACGCAAGCCGAAGCCACGAAGTCGATGAACCAGTCGTCCGAGCAACTGGCCGAACAACATCGTAACCTTGGCAATGCGCTGCAAAAGACGGTGGCGCGCCAGGACGCCGAGCTCGCCGAGCAGTTCGAGGCCAGCAAGGCACAGATGCAGGCGCTCAAGCAGTCGCAGGACAGTACGCTTGAATGGTTGAACAAGAGTCTTGCGACGTTGCAAGAACAGCAGACGCAACTGGCGGCAACGTTCCAGCAGAGCGTCGCCAAGCAGCAAGACATGCTGGTAGACGGATTTGAGCATAACATGGCGCAGATTATTGAGCACTATCTACTCGGTGCACTTGGTGATCAGTACGATCTCAAGGCGCAGCTGCCATCGATTATCAAACAGATGGAGTCGAACAAGCAGGTAATCGTGGATGACATGAAGCTATGACGGAAGCGGTAGCGAGAAATCACCAGACATTTGTGTTGCCACCGAGTGTGGTGAGCAAACTTGATGTATCGCGGCTTGTGAGTGAAGTCGAGCGGATTGATGCCGAGCTTACGGCTACAGCTGTGCGCGCAAAAGCTGGGGTCGTGGCGCAACCAGATCTCGTAGTAAGTGAACAATTGACAGATTTTCTCAAACTCAACGGCATGAGTATTACCCAGAACAGCCAGGAGCGTGCGACGCTGATCAAGGAGCTGCAGCTACTCAAAGATGGGGCGCCTGTGATGCATATGACTTTCGCTGTCGAAGCGGATCGTGATAGCTTGAGTCAGTTGGCTGCGTGGTTACGCACCTCGGTTCATCCGCAGGCAGTTATTTCTGCTGGACTGCAGCCAGCACTCGTCGCGGGTGTGTATTTGCGTACACCAAACAAAGTGCTCGACATGAGTCTGCGTGGAGCGCTGGCGGGCAGCCATGATGTACTTGTAAAGGAGCTGGAGACGTACCGTGCAGGGCGCTAAGTTTTTCGAAAAACTGGTGGCATCTGGCAATCCTGTCGGTGAAATTATCGGTATCGATTCGTTCATGGTGAGTGTGCGCGGCCTGCAGCCGACCAACGTGCATGCTACTGTACGCTTTGAAGACGACACGCGCGGTTATGTGCACCAGGTATTCGAAGACCATGTCATGGTTATGAAGCTCGATCCATCGCCGCTGCATGTCGGCAATGTCTGTGTCATCGAAAAGCGCGATATCATGACACCAGTGGGCAAAAACTTCATCGGTCGTGTCATCAATGTGTTTGGTGAGCCGATCGACGGCAAGGGTCCGATCGAGGCCGACCAGGAATGGGATGTGTTTCATAAAGCGCCAGCGCTCTACGAGCGAGAGCTACTCGATACTCCGGTAGAAACGGGCATCACTATTCTCGACTTAGAATACTCGTTGGCGCGTGGTCAGCGTATGGCTATGCTCGGCGACAGCAAAGTGGGCAAGACTGCTCTGGCGGCGTCGGTGGCGATCAACCAGAAAAACACTGACATCACTGTCGTCTATGTGCTTATCGCCAAACGTCAGCGCGACGTGGCTGAACTCGTGAATAATCTCGAAAAAAACGACGCCCTCAAAAAGGCGATTGTGATCGTCACCAACTCCTTTGAATCACTTATCCTTACCTACCTAGTGCCGTATGTTGGTGCAGCACATGGTGAGTATTTCTGGCATCAGTGCAATATGGATACTCTCATGATTTACGACGATCTTACAGCTCACGCGCAGGCCTACCGTGAAATCTCGCTGATCGCCGGCGTGAGCCCAGGGCGCGACTCGTATCCGGGCGATATGTTCTACACGCACTCGAGTTTGCTGGAACGCGGCGGCAAGACGGAATCAAATCACGCCTCACAAACACTCATCCCGATCGTGTACGCGCCGGGCGGTGATATCACGGCGTATTTGCCGACCAACATCATGTCTATCACGGACGGTCAATGGATTTTGGATGGCAAGATATTCAAAGATACTATGCGACCAGCTGTGTCGACTGCACTATCGGTGACGCGTGTGGGTGGCGTTGGCCAAAACAAGCGCCAAAAAGGCCTAGCCGACAAGCTCAATCTCACGCTCGCTGGCTATCGTACTGCCGAAGAATACGCCCACTTTGGTACCGAGCTGAGCCCGCAGGCGCAGGCCGATTACGACAAAGGTAAGGTGCTATTCAAACTTATGAACCAAGCAATTGGTGAGACGTATAGTTTTGCTGAGCAGCAGTTCATCATGAGTATTGTGCTCGAGAGCGCACCAGAGGAGATTATCAACGTCGACAAACTCAAAGAGCGTGTCCATGAGTATGCAGCCAAGTTCTCCGAAGACAAGGACATGAATGGTAATTTTGACGAGCTGGCCGCACAGCTCAAGGCCGAAGTGATGACGATCGACGAAGCGAAGAAAGCGGCAATCGAGAAAGCCGCCAAAGCCGAGGCAGAGAAACAACGTCAGACCGAAGAGGCCGAAGCCGCCGACAAGGCAGAAAAAGCTGCAGAGCAGAAGTCAGCCGAGGAGAAGAAGTCGTGAGGCGCCCTCTCGAAATCAAAGCTGAAGAAGCCTCCGTACGCTCCGTCGTCAGTCTTACTTCTGCGCTTGAGACATTGAGTAGTATGCAGATTGCCAAGACCAAAAACAAGGTGCTGATTAGCAATCAGTTTTTTGATGAAGTCTGGAATATTTACAAACAAATTCGTGTCGATGTGCTGTTCAACTTCGGGCGCGCACCAGAAGAAGTGCCGATTGACAAAGAACTGCTCATCCTCATCACCGCAAAAGGTGGCCTGAGCGGTGATATCGACCAGAAACTCATCCGCAAAGTGCTGGCACACTACGACGAACATCTCAACGATGTGCTAGTGATTGGCCACCATGGTGCACTCAAGCTCAAACAGTCACACATCGATGCTACCTACTATTTTGAATTGCCAGAGAAAGACTATATCAATGTCGATCCGCTCATGGATATCATCAAAAAGTACGCCCGTAGTCGCATCTTTTACCAAAACTATATCTCACTGAGTCAGCAGGAGATCAAGGATGTGGATCTAAGCGAGGTCGTCTCTAGCAAAGGTCGCGTCGCCGATCTCGATACGCTTACAGATGAGCATGTCAGCGAGAAGACGCACATCTTTGAACCGAGCTCCTACGCAGTTGCAGCGTACCTAGAGCAGTCGATCTTGCGCCTCACGATCTCGCAGTTTATCTACGACAGTCGCCTGGCGCAGGTAGCGAGTCGTTTCAAAGCCATGTCCGCCGCCAAAGAGCGTTCGATCGATAACGCAAACGAACTTCATACCGAATACAACAGGTCCAAGCGCAACCAAGTCGATACTCGCCTCAAAGAGTCGCTGGCCGGACTGAAGAAGATACGCGCCGGAGGAGCAGAAGCATGAACGAACAAACCAACACTACTGTCTACAAAAAAGGCGTTGTCCGTAGCCTCAAAGGTCTCGTGATCAAGATCCAATTCACAGAGGATATGCCCGATATCAACGAAATGCTCTACGTTGACAACGAGCTCAAGTCGCCACTGCTCGTCAACAGCCTAGCAAATGGCGATACGGCGCTCTGTCTCAATATTGGCGGTGACTACAGTATCCAAAAAGGCGACACCGTAACCCGCAGCGGCCATAGCCTCGAGATTCCCGTGGGTGAGCAGATGATCGGCCGCGTCTGGGATGCTATGGGGCGTCCTATCGATGGTAAGCCGCAGCTCGACGATGCCACGCTCGCCACTATGCCCAAGCGCCCTATCTTCGCCCCAGCGTTTCAGGAGACAAGCCTAGAGGGGCGTCCAGACGAAGTGCTCGACACTGGTATGAAAGTGCTCGATTTCTTCACGCCATTTGTCAAAGGCCGCAAGATTGGTATCGTCGGTGGTGCTGGCGTGGGCAAGACAGTGCTTACGATGGAGATTATCAACAACGTCGCCGAAGGCTCCGGTGCCATCTCTATGTTCGCCGGTATTGGTGAGCGTATTCGCGAAGGACACGAACTCTACAAGACGCTTGGCGACAACGACCTGCTCAAGACTACGGCCATGTTCTTCGGTCAGATGAACGAAAATCCGGTACAACGTTCGCTCATTGGACTCAGCGCTATCACACTTGCCGAATACTTTCGCGACGACATGAAGAAGGATGTACTGCTGTTCGCCGACAATATGTACCGTTACATCCAAGCAAAGAACGAGGTGAGTACCATCATCGACCAGACGCCGGCCGAGGGTGGCTACCAACCAACCGTGTTTAGTGACGTCAAGACATTTCAGGATCGCCTAGCGACCAATGCCAACGGCTCGATTACCGCTCTGCAGACCATCTATGTACCGGCCGACGACCTGTCCGATCCGGCGGTGCAGATGATCCAGCACGAGCTCGACAGTACCATCGTGCTGAGTCGTGCGGTAGCGGCGCAGGGTATTCGTCCAGCCGTCGATATCTTGGCGTCCAAATCCAGCCTGCTCACGCCAGAGATTGTGGGCGAGCGCCACTACGACCTCGCCACCCGTGCTACGGCAATCTTGCAGAAGTACGAGTCACTCAAAGGCATCATCGCCATTATCGGTGAGTCCGAGCTCTCGGCCGAAGACCGCGAAGATTACAATAATGCCAAAGCACTAATCGAGTTTTTCAAACAGCGTTTCAACGTGATGGAGAAGGTAACTGGTGTACCTGGCGAACACATGACGCGTGAGCAGACGCTCGATGGTGTCGAAGCGATTATCGGTAAAACTCCCGACAAAGCTACTGAGTCAGAGGAAGCTGCCGCGTCTGAAACACCTGCTCCAGCAGAAGCCACCGTGCCATCTACCACCGAGCCTGCGGAAGAGGGTAAATAGTGGCCGAAGATGTCGCTCCTCCGGAGACAGAAGCACCGGCAGAGCAGGCGCAGACTCATGGTGGTAAGCCTACTGTTGCCTGCAAAGTTTACGCACCGTTCAAAGTCTATTTCGAGGGAGAGGCGTATAGTGTCAGCGCCGTCAATGCGACCGGCCCGTTCGATATCTTGCCCAAGCATCATAACTTTCTCTGTATGCTTGTCCCTTGCAATCTCAAAATTGAGTCGCCCGACGGCGAAAAGATTATCAAAATCCACCGCGCCCTCATGCACGTGAAGGCAAATCGTATCGTCGTGTTTATGGATGTGTAGCTAAGCTACCTATCCTGTCACGAAGTAGTCAAATGCAAATGCCGAATTTGCCGGTGGTGTGCTCGCTGCGCAGATACTGAAGCCGCTATTGTTTCGGTCGACGTAGTAGGTGCTCAGGCCCGCCCCGGCGCCGATAGGGCTAATGATGACGCGCGGCGATGTAGCATACGCCTGATTGAAATTAACCCGCACGAAGCAACCCACACTTGGGCCGTTACCAGTATTGATATTCACTGTACCCGCCGAGTCAGAACCGCTGACAGAAGCAGAGCCGCCTGCACCGAGTACGCCAGCATTTGGTGCGCGGCCAGGATTTGGTCCGGTAAAAGCCAGGTGATTAGGGATTTCGATCGATGAATTACCACTAAGTACTAGTTTGGATACAGTAATTTGTGACGCCGTCACCGCTCCAGCGAAGGTGGCGCCGCCCGCTACACTCAAGTCACGCACGGTCGTGGCTCCCTGGATGGCGACGTTTTGTGCTACTTGCAAGCTATTGATCTGCGCAGTACCCAGATTTGACTCACCGGAGATAGTCAAGCTAGGACCTTGGATACGTCCCCCGCTCTGGAAGTTACCCGCCACATTCAGATTGCCGCGCATCAGCGTCTGACCCTCGATGATGGCATTGCCCTGAATCGTAAGCGTCTGCGAAGCGCTACCTACCGAGGTGTCAGTATTGGCTAGTTGCTTCAGCGCGTCTTCTGTTAGCTTCTGGCTAGCGATGTTTGGTTCTGTGCTGGCCGGTGTCACATTCGATGTCTTCTGGCTGTTCAGGTAATTCACTGCGATCACGACACCACTCACCACTACAAGCAGCAGGAAAAGCAGCAGATAGACGTTCACACGTCGCATAAACCGCTTGAGCGGTGAGACTGGTTTCTCGGCTGGCTCGTCTGCTACGCCGCTGGCAGCCTTCTGTGTGGCCGCCTCTTGCTCTAGGTCTTCGGGTGTGCGGCTCAATGCATCGGCTGGCGCCTGCTGGTCGCTGTTGGGTTTGTTGCCCTCGGTATCTGGAGTGGTGTTTTTGTCTGGTTCCATCGCGTATGGTGTTAATTGCTTATGTCTAGCCTACCATACTTACCCTAGTCGCGCCAGTTGAGTTTTCGGCGTATGTGGGGGATAATGGCTACTGTAACGCTTATGCAAAGACAGACACTTTGGGATCGTGTACTGCTTGTGCTGCTCGTAGGAGTAGTTGCCGTTGGTGGCGCCCCGGCAGTGCAGGCCGTCACATCCACCTCACCAAATTACCAGATGACAGAGAGCCAGTTCGGTAGTAGTACGGCCGAAGAAAGCTGTGCAGGCGACATTTGTGCCCGTGCGACTATAGGTGATCCCGCAGCAGGTGTTAGTAAGGCTCCGACCAGTACCGCCAGTTTTGGTACTGTCACACCAGACGAACCTACACTCCAGGTGATCGTCGCAGCGGGCGAATCGCACTTGGGGTATCTAGAGACCAATCAGACGGCTACCACTACCAGTACCGTCAAAGTTCGTAGCTACCTCAGCAACGGCTACATGCTGCAGATCATTGGTTCACCGCCCAAGATTGGTAACTACACTATGAAATCTCCTGCAGTACCTACCGCATCTACGCCGGGTAAAGAGCAGTTCGGTATCAATCTCGCCGCCAATACCACGCCCAACATCGGCGCTAGTCCTGTACAAGTGCCGTCAGACCAGACTAGCTTCGGTACAGTAGAGCCAGCCTACCGGACGCCAAACCTATTCAAGTTCAACAGTGGTGACGTAGTGGCGCGCAGCGACAAAGAGTCAGGCCAGACCGACTACACCATCAGTATGATCATCAATGTCTCCAATAGTACTCCGGCGGGCCACTACACTAGCGATTTCTCGGCCGTCGTCATACCGGTATTCTAGTCACTTATGCACAGGTTGTGCACATTCAGAGATAGCAATCCGCAAAAATGTTGTACAAAACTACTTGCGCAAACCTTTACGCTAATGGTAAAATGCGCGTGTACCCCCTTAAAAGGGACCACCACAATATAAAACAAACACAAGGAGATATACACATGTATACACTCAAGTCGATCGTTCGACGTGGGACGATGCTTGGTGCAGCTACGGCCGTTTTTGCGGCAGCGCTGGTACCGGCAGTACCTGCCTTCGCGGACGCATTGAACCCGCTGACGGACAGGTCGCTGTTGCTCAGTAGCTCGGCCCCTGGTTTCGTAGATACTGACGGCTCAGGCTATTCGACAGCAGCGCCTAACCCTGCAGCCGGCGGCAATGTGCCAGCTACATATGCACCAGCTGGTTCAGGTCCAAATGGTATGAAGACTGGCGAGACATTTACGTTCAAAACTAGCTCGACGGCCACTATCAAGGGCTTCACATTCCAGTACTGCACCACGGCGGCAGGCTATTGCCAGTCACCAGGTAACAACACTGGTGATCAGCGGACGACTGATCGCGAAACCAATGCAGCTGCAAAACCAAATAACCGAAGCGACCTCGATATCACGAACGGTGCAAATGTCTTCACTCAATCGACAGGACTGCCACCGGGAGCAGGTGAGTTCCAGGTCAGCATCAACGGTGTGAAGACTACTGCAGCTGACTGGACCATGACAGCTGTAAACAAGGAAGATACTGCATTTAACAACGGTAACTCTGCGACTTCACGACTCTCTGGCAAAAGCAACTTTATTACACTTACGAGCGCCACTGGACAGTCGATTGCGCAAAACGCTAGTGTGAAAATTCAGTTTACTGCTTCGGAGAGTCACTACATCACCAACCCTGGTGCCGGATCATTCTTCGTCAAGATCAACACGTATAACGACGATACTACTCAAGACGACTCCACGCTTGTCGATGGTGGTGTGACTGTGGCGAACGTGATGACTGACTCGATCCACATCACTACCAAGGTCCTGGAAACCATGGCTTTCTCAGTAGGTACGCAGAATCCTGACACCGTAGTGAAGGCACAATGGAACGACCACGGTACCTGTGATTCGATCACTCAGCTCAACAACAACCGCCTCAACCTCGGTAATCCGGCGGCAGAGAACTCACTTGAGACAGGTAGAGGTTGGGATGTTAGCTCATACTGGCGCCTCAGCTCCAACTCATCTGGTGGCGCAACAGTCTACTACTCAGGTAACACGCTTGCCAACACCGTCGGTGACAAAATTGCGCCTATGACGACTAAGGGTACGAGCAAACCAGGTACTGAACAGTTTGGACTTGGATTTGTACCAGCCGTCACGACAAATGCTGGAGCAGATAGTGGTGACACACTCTCTAGTAGCTATGCTGACGCGATGACAAATGAACCAACACGCTACAAGAGCCCAACTAGCTATCCATTTATTACACTAACTGGACAAACGAGCTCAGCACCATTTGATACACTAGCTGCTCAGCCAGTTAGCGCAGACTATGCAGATGCACGCGGTACACTAGACAACGGTAGCGGTGGTGCAGGAACAGCACAATTCAAGTTCCTCCCTACTAGCATCACAGTCCCAGAGCCAATTGCTCAAGAAAATGAACGAGTTATCTCATGTGCAACTGCAAAGATGCGCTACGTAGGTAACATTGGTGCGGATACCCCAGCCGGTGTCTACACTACCAAGATCAATTACTTGGCAGCTCCACAGTACTAGAGAAAGCAGTACTCCAGCACTCAAGAAAATAGTGTACGAGACAACAACCGGCCTCAAAAGGGGTCGGTTGTTTCTGTCGTGCTACGCTTTCATGTTGCTATCTAGTACAATGAGATGCATGCAGCATAAGTTGTTTAGGTTTCATGTGCATGTGTATCCGTGGATGCATCACTGGATGGAGGGAGTTGCACTCCTACTCGCACTTTTTGTATTTGTCATGCCGGCATCTGCCGATATGCGCTTTCAAGATCGCAGTTTGTATATCCGCGACAACGAGCCGGGGGCTACTACAGATTATACTGTGTCGTTTCGTTTCATGAGCCCACAGGCGGTGGGGTCGGTAGACATGCTGATATGTAACGATCCGATTCCATACCACCCGTGTGATCCGCCAGCTGGTATCGACGCGTCACAAGCGCTACTTACCAATCAGACTGGTGAAACAGGCTTTAATATCACTCAGAAGTCGGCGAATCATATAGTGCTCTCGCGCCTCGCGGCACCGATCACCGACGGCATGTCTTCGTATACATTCAGCAACATACACAATCCGACTCAGACAGATACTGCACTCTCGATACGACTGCGAAGCCATGCGAGTACGGACGCTAGTGGCTCACAAATAGATTTCGGTAGTATCCGCAGTCAGATACAGCATGGTGTTGAGCTGGAGACACAGGTGCCGCCAATGCTTATCTTTTGTATGGCAGAGGAAGTGAATGACAACTGTGCAGGCACCAATGATAATTACTTTACTGACATGGGGGATCTAAGTTCGCAGTCAACATTGCTTGCACAGTCGCAGATGGCGGTGGGCACCAATGCCTCGGGCGGGTTTGCGATTACGGCCAACGGTTCGGCCCCGGCAGCTGGATCAAGCGTGATACGGGGCTTGGAGCAGCCGACGGCGAGCCAGGTGGGAATAAATCAATTTGGTATCAATCTAGTGGAGAACACTCAGCCAAAGATCGGCAAGAACCCAGAGGGTGAATGGGCAAACGCTATAGCCAGCAGCGACTACTCTCAACCAGATAAGTACAAGTTTGTGTCCGGCGATATAATTGCATACTCACCAAATGTCAGCCTAATGAAGAAATTCACGGTGAGCTACATTCTCAACTCTAGCCCGACATTACGGCCGGGAGCATATGCTACTTCCGTCAATTATATTGCTAGCGGACGGTTTTAAAGATTGCCCTTAGTGAGGCAAAATGGTACAATACGCTTATATTTAAAAAGTTAAATGTGAGGGAAACAAAAGAAACATGAAACGCTTGAAGAGCATAGTGTTGACAGCATGTGCCGTAATATTGGGCGCGACACTTGTGCCATATCACCAGGCAGCTGCCGTGTCTTCTGCTGCGCTGAGTATTACGCCGAAGAAAAATTACACAATTGAGCCCGGTAAGTCTGCTAAGGATACGCTGATTATCCGCAACCTAGATCAAGAGCGAGAACTTGACTTAACACTCCGAGTGGTTGACTTTACGTATACTGATGAGGGTGGTACGCCAAAGCTAATGCTTGCCGAGGATGCACCGCAAACAACCTGGTCTGCAAAGCCATTTCTGACAGTACCAAAAACCGTGACGGTGCCTGCAAAAGGCTCCAAAACTATAGATATGGGCATCGCAGTACCAGCCAAACATGGTGCAGGTAGCTACTATAGTGCGATTGTATATTCTTCTGGTGCCGCTCCAGATGGCGGCAATGTGGGCCTTAATGCTTCTGGCGTGACGCTTGCCTTTGTTAATATACCAGGTGAAGTAAAGGAAAATCTGACACTAGAGAAATTTGGTGCGTATGTTCCAGGCAAAAATAATTCTGCCAATTACACATCTTTTACGACGAACGATCCAAGGAATATTGCCTATACGCTCAAAAATAACGGCAACGTAACCGAGGCACCAGCGGGAAGTATCACCGTGAAGCCATTATTTGGCAACGACAAGACAATTACAGAAATTAACCCCAATAAGTCACTTGCTCTCATAGGTCAAACGCGCACCTACACTACATGTGTGGCGCTCAAATATGATCAAAGACAGTTTGAGGGTGGCAGTGCAGAGTCAACGGAATGTACAAATTCTGGTCTTTGGCCTGGCTTTTATCGCCTTAGCCTTGACATGTACTACGGTCAAAACGGTAACCGTACGCAAGATCTGTTGGGAAGTAGCTGGTTCATCTATGCACCTATCTGGTCAATTATCGTTTTCATCCTCGCGCTACTTGTGATCGCCTACTTCGGCTATCGCGCCTACAGCTCAGTTCGCGGCAAAGTCGGCAAGAAATCTAGTCGCAAAAAATAACAGAAAACGTTTGAACACTAGCGCATCAACACGCTAAGATATAAGCACAAACATGATACGGTACTTCACACTCAGCAACCAGTGGGCACGGTCGATTCTAGTCGGCGTGTGTCTGCTGGCGCTGAATGTGTTTGTGTACGGGGGGCAGGTGAGCGCTCTCAATCCGCTTCCGACGCCGAATCCTAAGCCGGGCTCATATGGCCTGCAAGCCACCAAGACGCAGGCGCCACCTACACAGGGCGCCACGATTACGACACCTGGCGGGGGCGCTACCTCCACCTCTCCGGTGACAGTGAGTGGTATTTGCCCCACGGGTCTGCTGGTGCAGGTATACAACAACGGTGTCATGGTGGGCGCAGTGATGTGTGCCGGCGGGAGCTTTAGTTTGCAAGTGAGCCTCTTTTCTGGCACCAACGAGCTGAGTGCTATCGTTTACGACGATCTAGGGCAGGCGGGTCCAGTGTCAAACATCGTCACGATTACGTATAACGCCACCAATTTCACCGCGTTTGGCACTCTCATTACTCTCACAAGTTCGTATGGTCGGCGCTCGGCAGCTGCTGGCGATGTGCTCACTTGGCCACTTCAGCTCACGGGTGGTACCGGTCCGTACGCGTTTAGTATCGACTGGGGCGATGGCGGTAAACCAGAGCTCAAGAGTCAAGCGCTTGCAGGTGTCGTGAATATTTCACATACGTACAAGAAAGCAGGTATTTATACCGTCAATATCACCGTCACAGATGTCAACGGTGTCTCGGCGTTTCTCCAGCTGGTCGCGGTAGCGAGCGGGCAGGTAGACGGCACGCAGGAGCAGCCAAAAGAAGAGGTGAAGACACAGGTAGTGGAGAAGCCGACGATCATGTGGGTGCCTACGGCCATCGGCATTGCACTGCTCATCCCATCGTATTGGCTTGGGCGCCGCAGCCAGATGGTTTCTATCCGCCACAAGATGATGCGTGAGCGCGACGATGTGAAGCCGAAGAAATAATTTGCGGAAAATCTAGTTCGTAAAAAACATGTTGACAGATATAAGTATAAGCATGTTACAATGAGGACGTTCCTAAACAAAACAAATAACTTAAAAATGAGGGGAATGAGGAAGAGTGGGTATGAATACCTTGAGAATTATTAGTGATAAATCACGATACGTCGTGGCAGCGCTGCTGGTGGCTTTTTCGGTCTTCGTGCCAGTTATGGCTAATGCTGCGCAGCTAGAGGATCGCTCGATTCAGTTGAGTAGCTCGACAAAGAGCGCTACAAGTGTCTCTTATGGCGTTGAGTTTACAGCTCCAACCGCAGGTGCGGAGACAATTGTGCTCGATTTTTGTAAAAATAGCCCATTGATTGGTCAGACGTGTGATGCCCCAACCGGTTTTAGCGCTAGTGGTGCAGGCGTCTCGACATCAGGCTACTCACTCGGTAGCGCTACAGCAAGTAAAGTGGTGGTGACGAAGACCGTGGCATCTACTGCTGGTCAAACATTGAACTTTACAATTACAGGTATCACAAACCCATCTACATCTGAAGATGCATTGTATGCTCGTATCTTGACATATGGTACTGGTGATACAGCTTATACTGACGGTGACACTATTGGCTCTCCTCGCGATACAGGCTCTGTGGCACTTGCTATCACTGATGGCATCGCAGTATCGGGTGATGTGCTTGAAAGTCTGACCTTCTGCATCTCTGGTGAAGCAATTGATGATGGGTGTGTAGGTGGTGGTCCTAGTGCACCAGCCCTTACTGCACCAACATTGAAACTTGGCAAAGATCTTGGCAATGGCGTGGTCGCCTTGCAGTCAGATGAGGTAAGTACCGGTAGTGTGCATACTCAAATCACTACCAACGCGGCAAGCGGTGCAGTCGTGCGACTTAAGAGTAGCGCGACAGACTGTGGTGGCCTTGTTCGTGCCGGTGCTACGGATAATACGACAGGTTGTGGCATCGCTCCTGCACTCCTGAGTGATGTGCTAGATGCGGATGCGGGTGCCAAGTTTGGCGTTAAGCTTGCAACGGCAACCAATGGTACGGTTTCCGATGGTGCCTATGCAGCGGCAAACGCCAACTACAATACAAGTAACTACCGCATGAATTATCTGAGCGGGAACGCTACTGGCGTAACAAGCGTGTATGGCGATGACTTCCTGAACACTGCTGGCGCACCAGCCCTCAACAAGAACATGGAGCTGACATTCGGCGCGAAAGCAGCCAACAACACTCCGGCTGGTAGCTACTCGGCCGCCCTAAGCCTCATTGCAACTGGTAAGTTCTAGTCTACGATAAGTCTCGATATAACACCCCTCCATGCGAGGGGTGTTATTGCATGTTCTACCATAGGCAAACATAAGCACATCTGGTATGCTAGAAGAGAATTCTAGTAAATGGGAAACAAAGGTGTGTTAAAACAACAAATTCAGACAAACGTACGTACGATCATTAGTGTTGTGGCCATGGTGGTGCTGGCTGCATTTGTAGCAGCGAGTGTGCAGGTGCAACATGCGCATGCGGCGACAGCCAATACGCTCAAGGTGTCGCCAGTGCGCAGCGATATAGAGCTCAAGCCGGGCGAGAGCAAGACGATCAAAATGGTTGTGACCAACCTCACCGGTGCACAGATCGACGTCAAGCCTCTCGCGAACGACTTTGTATCCGGTGACGAGCGTGGTACGCCAGCTCTTATCCTTGATGCAGATAAGTATGCGGGAAGCCACAGTCTCAAACGCTTTATGGCGCCACTTGCCAACTTTAGTATTCCAGCAAAGAAGACTCAGGTAGTAGAAGTTACCTTCAACGCTCCACGCGACGCAAAACCGGGCGGTTACTTCGGTGCAGTACGCTTCGCACCGACCACGCCAGATAGCGGTGGTCAGGTAAACCTGAGCGCTAGCGTAGCAAGTATTGTACTTGCAACCGTCCCAGGAAATGTGACGCAGAACCTCACGCTGACAAACTTCGACTTGCAGCAAGACGGTGCCAACAAGACATACTTCACTACGCCAGACAACATCCAGGCATCGTTCCGCTTCCACAACGACGGTGACGTGCACTTGTCTCCGTTTGGCAAAGTATCGGTGAAAAACGGTAGCAAGGTAGTCTACGAGGCAGATTTCAATCAAAAAGTGCCACGCGAAATGGTGCTGCCAGACAGCAATCGCCGCTGGGATGTACCACTCAAAAACATCGGTACATTTGGCAAATACGAAGTTCATGCTACGTTTACCTATGGCACCAAAAACCAGACAATCGAGCAAACGCGTTCGTTTTGGGTGATTCCACAGCTCTACATCATCTTGGCGCTTGTCGCGTTAGTAATAGTGCTCATCCTGATCGGCCTGCTCATCTGGTTTATCGTACGAAAGAGCAAAAACCGCAAACCAGGCACCAGCACCGGCCGCGGCCGCTAGTATCCTAGCATGCATAAATCGCCCCGTGTCCAAGTACGGGGCGATTTTGATATACTGCTACAAGATGAAACTTTTATCCGACCAAGTGAGTGAGCGCGAGGTACAGGTAGTACTACGTGAACTGGCGCGGACGCGTGATGTGTCGGGAGATGTGGTGGAGTTTGGTTGCTATGTGGGCACGACAAGTGTGTATTTGGCAGACACACTGCGTGACGCTGGCAAACACCTCTGGCTTTACGACTCCTTCGAAGGTTTGCCGGAGAAACGCATAGAAGATGCCAGCCCTGCAGGTGAGCAGTTTCGTGCAGGCGAACTCCTCGCGACGAAAAAAGAGTTGGTCCGTAACCTCAAGCAAGCCAACGTGCCTATGCCGCGTATCACCAAAGGCTGGTTCTCCGAAATTACGCCAGAGCAAGTGCCGCAGCAAATTAGTTTTGCATTTCTCGATGGAGACTATTATGATTCTATCCTCGATCCCTTGCGACTGATCTGGACGCGCCTTGCGCCAGGTGCCATCGTAGTAGTGGACGACTACGCCAACGAAGCGCTGCCAGGTGCGGCAAAGGCGGTTGATGAATGGCGACGCACGCATCCTGTACGTAAATTTACGGTCGAAGCATCGCTTGGGATTTTGTATATATAGCGCAGTATCATACGGGTACAGTGATGCAAGTGCTTGCATTTGAACAAAAAATATGCTAAAATATAGCTAACTATATAGCAAATATAACCATACGAGAGGTGGGTGAGTATGATCTCATATCTTCGCTCTACACATTATCGACCTGCTATCAAACAGCGCGACGAACTCCAGCCTGGTAGCTGGATCCGTTCGGAACGACCGAATGACGACGAGAAACAAGACCTTGTGACGCTCGGTATTGATGCCGACATCCTAGCCGATGCGCTTGACCCGCACGAGGTGCCGCGTGTAGAGCTGGAGGATGGTTGGACATACTTCATCACGCGTCTGCCGGATACAGACGATGAGTTCAACGATTTCACAACGCCGATCATGTTTGCACTCAGTAACAAATATCTGGTGACAGTAAGTCGCGACAGTCTAGGGCGGCTCTGGCAGCCTTTTATCGACCGGACGCTTGCGCCTACTACGCAGCAGCCAAAACTTCTGATGCACATGCTCGATGCTATCGCACGGCAATACCAGACGCGCATCGCCACCATCAATCGTCAGATGCGCGCTACCACTAGTAGCGTCCATACACTCAAAGCTCGCGACATCGCCACTATGACCGAATATGAGCGCAAACTCAACGATTACCTAGACGCACTTCAGCCTACCAACACTGCACTTGAAAAGCTTCTTAGTGGCAAGATTTTACCACTCTACGAAGACGATCGTGATTTGGTGGAAGATCTCTCGATCGACTTTGAACAGCTCATCGCTCGCTGTAAATCGCTGCTGCGTACTATCACCAATCTCCGCGACAGTTACCGCGCGGTCATGGATACCAGGCTCAACGAAACAATCCGCTTGCTCACTGTTATCACTCTCACTTGCACCATCCCGACCATGTTTGCCGGGTTGTTTGGCATGAATGTTGACCTTCCGGGAGAACATGCGCCATATATGTTCTGGATAGTGATCGGTCTGAGTGCGCTTGTCGCGCTGCCGCTCGGGGTATACTTCCTCCGTAAGCGCTAGAGTGTTACAATCAAGCTACGATGAAGCACAAGAAATACATCGGTATTGCTGCCGGTATTGTAGGAGCGCTCGGCACGGCGCTGACGTTTTCTTGGCTTCGGCATGAGCGTAGCAATGCCAAGCTTGCAGCACATAGTCCCTTTGGACTTCCATGGGCGAGTCATCGCTCTGTCGTTGGCGAAGTGCTGAGTGATATGAATGAGCGCAATACTATGACACTGGCTGCTGGTATTGCGTACTTCGCAGCCTTGGCTTTTTTCCCGAGTTTCGCAGCGGTGATTGCTATCGCATCGATGATGATCTCGACCGACCAAGTGGCAAGTGTCGTGCGTGAAGTGAACGCGTATTTACCGGCAGACATCGCAGGCTTGCTTTCGTCGCAACTCGAAGCTCAGGCTGGTAAATTTGGCGGTAATTTCGTGGTAGCGATTATCGCTATCGTAGTAGCGCTATTTGGCGCCTCGGCCGCCGCCGAGAACACACTTCGTTCGCTCAATGTAGCATATGGAGTGATCGAGACGCGAAATATCGTGAAGCTACGTATCGTGAGTTTTGTGGTGCTTATTTGCATCTTGTTGTTTGCGGTCTGTCTGGCGTTTCTGCTCATCGTCGACGATTATATGGTGGGCTGGGGTGTGCCGGTGCAGCTGGTGGACGTAGTTGGGATAATACGCTGGCCGTTGTTACTTGCACTAGTAAGCGCTGGCTTTGCGGCTCTATATCGTTACGGCCCCAATCGTCCACGAGCAAAATGGCGCTGGGCTTCGTGGGGGGCGGTATTTGCGACGGGTATTTGGCTGCTTGCGACGGTTGGACTATTTCTATATACGCGCTATTTTGCAACGTTTAGCAGTTCATATAGCCTCTTCGCAGGTATCGTAGTGCTCATGATATGGTTCAATCTGAGTGCGGTAGCGCTGTTAATTGGGGCGCATATCAACGCACGCCTGGAAAGCAAGACGAGCCTCGCAACAACACGCTAGCGATTACAGCAAATTCTCATAAAATAGGTGTATAAGTGGGGTACAAACCTAATTTAAAGGAGGTGAGTATGGGAATCATAAGCTGGATTATCATCGGAGGACTCGCGGGGTGGATCGCTTCCATGGTGATGAAGACGGATGCCCAGATGGGGGTATTCATGAATATTATCGTTGGTATCGTGGGCGCGATGCTTGGCGGGTGGTTGATGGGGATGTTGTTTGGCATCGATTTGGCAGGTTTCTCGTTGCAGAGTCTGTTTGTAGCATTCGTCGGCTCGGTAATTCTGCTTGCGCTCCTCAAGCTGTTTACTGGTATGTCGTCTCAAGCACATACGCATGCATAAGCTATAGGTGGCTACTCTTTATTACTCCGTACCTTCATGCGGAGTAATATTTTATATGACTTGACATACTTTTCATACTTGTATATATTGGTAGGGAAAGGAGTGTGTCTTATGCACGATAAAAAACTCTACGGTACGGCCACTGTCGGTACCAAAGGTCAGGTAGTTATACCGGCCGCAGCGCGCGAAGCGCTTAATATTAACGAAGGAGATAAGCTCTACTGTGTCGGCTCAGAAAAAGCCGGTTGGACGGGCTTCATCAAAGAAGAACAGCTTGAACATATGCTCAACACTATGGTTGGTCATGTCGAATCGTTCCAGCAAATGCTCCAGAAAGAAGAGGATCCAAAAGATGCATCATAATCTCCCTCTACGCAACAAACTGATTATCATGCTGAGCGTGATGGCGAGCTTGTTCCTAGTGGCGCTCGATCAGACGATCGTGTCGACCGCACTAGGCAAGATCGTCGAAGAGTTCAACGCCTTCAGCTCACTGAGTTGGATTGTAACGGCATACCTGCTCACGACAACAATTACTGTGCCTATCGCCGGTAAACTTTCTGACCTCTATGGTCGCAAAACGCTGCTCCTCATCGGTGCGGCAATCTTTGGCGCGGCCTCACTTATGAGCGGCTTGGCGGGCAATGTCGATCAGCTTATACTGTGGCGCGCTGTTCAGGGTATCGGTGGTGGTATCATCACTGCCAACGCCTTTACGATTATCGGTGACTTGTTTGCCGCTCGCGAACGCGGTAAATGGCAGGGGCTCTTCGGTGCGGTCTTCGGACTTAGCTCTGTTATTGGACCATTGCTTGGTGGCTGGTTGACAGATCACAATACGATCTTCGGCCTCACGACTGACTGGCGTTGGACGTTCTATATCAATGTACCTGTGGCGATCGCAGCCTTTGCGCTCATCGCGATTTTCTGTCCGCTACTGCGACATGACAAGAAGCCGTCTATCGACTATGCGGGTGCAATTTTGCTCGCCGTGGCACTTGGCACGCTGGTGCTGGCTGTCGACAATACTGACAAAATCTTTGCCGATTTCCTAGCCAATACGGGTATGTCACTGACGGTTCTCCGCTCTATCATGGCTGCGGTAGTCGTGGCTGCTACAGGCCTGTTCGTCTGGGTAGAGCGTCGTGCTCAGGAGCCGATTCTTCCGCCACGCTTCTTCCAGAATCGTAACTATGTGCTCATTATGGGTATCGCGACACTGTTTGGTGCAGCGTTTATGGGCTCGATCTTGTATCTGACACAGTTCAACCAGCAAGTGTTTGGCGCCACGCCAACTCAGTCTGGTCTGATGCTCCTGCCGATGATTGCTGGTCTCATGACCACCTCTATCACCTCGGGTCAGATCATCTCGCGCACTGGTCGCTACAAGATTTTCATGCAGGTAGGTATCGTACTAGCTACCGCCACAGTCTTCGGTCTGTCGACGCTTACCCCAGAGAGTAGCTACATGTATGAGGCTATATTGATGGTACTACTTGGTGCTGGTCTCGGTGTGGTCATGCCAGTTATGAACTTGGCTGTGCAAAACGAGTTCAAACAGCATGATCTTGGTGCGGCCACCAGCTCGAGTCAGTTGTTCCGTAGCCTTGGCTCAACCATTGGTGTCGCAGTATTTGGCGCCATGCTGACAGCTGGTCTCACGAGCGGCCTGGCAGGTATTCAGAATGACCCATATGTGCAGAAACTGGCCAAAAACCCGACCGTGCAACAGATGGGAAGTATCGAAAGCTCTGACACACTGCTCAACCTGAACATGCCGGATATCAAGCAGAAGATCACAGATGCATCTACTGTGGCGATCGAGAAGTTGCCGATTCCAGAAGCAGCACGGCAGAAGGCGATTGAGCAGTTTACGCAGCAGCAAGACAACTTTGCCTACAAGATTACCCATGCATTTAGCGATAGTTTACAGCGCATCTTCATGGTGTCGGGCATACTCATGCTAGGTGCGGCGGTACTGGTATTCATGATCAAAGAGAAGCCGCTCCGTAGCGCTTCACCAGATCAGACGCCAGGTATCTAGCCTGGGGGTGCTCAGCTGAAAACTCCCCGACGTAAGAGTCGGGGAGTTTTGTCTACAGAAACGCTTGTGCTGCACGCTATAAACGTGTAGTATAGGAATAAGCAGAAGCACTGTGCTTGTTAATTCTTGACACAAATAATAGATATTGATACTATTGATCTTGTGTTCCGCGCACTAACACACACAGAAAACTTTTATGGCAAACCTAAAGGTCGAATGCGTGGAGCTGTATTAACAAGGAGATTACACATGCCGATTCATGTCGACTACGCTGCTTCTAGAAGCAAAAAAGTCGCAGTGACGGTGGAACCTGCCGAATGGCAAGTCTACATCGCACACTAGGCGTGGGCAAATAATAACCCCCTCATACAAGAGGGGGTTATTTCAATCTCTATGGCTTGAAGTTATTTGTCAGCCCCTGCTTCTTTGAGCGCGGTGTCGAGGGTGTTTTTGATTGTATCCGTCGAGTTGTATTGATCAGTTGGAAGAATCTTGCCGTTCAAAAACAGTGTTGGTGTGCCCGTCACTCCATTTGCCTTACCAAGCGATTGGTCAAAGTTAATTTTGGTTGACACCTTACTACTTGTTACGTCAGATTTGAACTTATTCATATCGAGTTTGAGCGCAGTGGCCATTGACTCAAAGTATTGGTCACGAGTGTCAGTACCGAGATTGTTCCAGCTATTTTGCTGTTCGTAGAGCGCGTTCCACATCTCCCAGTATTTGCCTTGTAGGCCTGCCGCTTCGGCACTGGCGGCGGCTACGCGGGCATTTGGGTGGATAGTGGTGATAGGGAAGTTACGGAACACAAAAGTGATCTTGTCTTTGTAATCATCCATAATCGGTGCGAAGTTGGTGTGGAAGGTGCCGCACCCAGGGCATTGGAAATCTCCGTACTCGATGAGTACAACTTTTTTATCGGGTTTGCCGAATACGTGGTCGGCAATTTCTGAATTGGTGTCGCCGCTCGTGCGTACTGTGGCGTTGTTGACACCGCTTACATCGACAGACTTCTGACGAGACAGCATGACGAGGCCAGCCAAGATAGCAACGACCGCGACACCAAATATAATCCAGGTGCGTTTGTCCATAGTTTTCTCTAAAACTCCTTATGTTACTTCAACTAGTATAGTAAACTCTTGGCAGAGGAGCAACTGAGCATGCTATAGTAGCACTACGATGTTTGGACTTATGCTCGTAACTGTTGTAATCTACGCGCTGCTGATCGTGCTGGCGAGTGTCGTACCAAACCGCTCGCGCTACAGTGTGTTCGAGCGAACACGCCGCAGCAAACAAGGCGACAAAGACATCGCCTGGGATATTCAGCGCGAAGACACGGCCGAAGACGTAGCAGGCGTGCTGCGTGTACTTACGGCACTTGTCTTGGTGGTATTTATCCTCTTGGCGCTAACTGCCTTCGGCTGGCTCATGGGTGCGTTTGTAGCGGTGGCAGGCGTGCTGCTCTATGGCACATTGGCACGTCTCAGACCTGTGCATGCCACTTCGCAGCACTTATATGAGCGGCTCGAGCATCCTTCGCTGCACTTTGTGTCGCAGCATCGTGGTGTGTTCAAGTTTTTCCGTAGTGTACTGCAGAGTGGTCAGGGGGATACGTATATCGCGTCGCGCGAAGAATTTCTGCACACAGTCGAGCAACTGCCGATGGTACTCAGTAAAGACGAGCAGAAGCTTATCCGCTACGGTCTTGAGTTTTCTAGTATTTCGGTAGAATCTGTCATGACACCGCGCAGCGTCATGGATACCGTCAAACATGACGAGCTACTTGGACCGCTCATCCTCGACGAACTACATCAGACAGGGCATAGCCGCTTTCCTGTTGTCGAAAGCGACGTCGATCACGTTGTTGGTATCTTGTATATTCACAATCTTCTTCAGCTCCACGACAAAAAGACGCACCGTGCATCCGAGCTTATGACAACGCCAGTGCATTATATCCACCAAGATCAGACACTTGATCATGCGCTGGCCGCGTTTCTGCGTACACACCATCACCTGTTTGTAGTGGTAAACGAATACCGCGAAACAGTCGGCATTCTCACACTTGAAGATACGGTAGAGGCGTTACTAGGCCGCAAAATTGTGGATGAGTTCGACGCGCATGAAGACCTTCGCGCTGTGGCTGCTCGTAACCCACGTGGCAACAACGAGCCAGCAAAGCATACCGACGTCTAGCGCATCTCTGTTATACATGGTAAAATATACCTCATATGCAGCGTATTCTTTCTACTGACACCACACAACATATCGGCCAAACTGTGAGCGTGAGCGGCTGGGTCAATAGCCGTCGCGATCATGGTGGCCTGATCTTCATTGATTTGCGTGATCACACTGGCATCGTACAGCTCGTGATCAACCCTGAACAGTCCGAGGCATTTGGCTTGGCTGAGCATGTGCGTGATGAGTATGTACTGCGCGTCGTCGGTAATGTCAAAGAGCGCGATGAGGGGCTGAAAAACCCCAATATCCCAACCGGTGGTATTGAGATCGTCGTCGACACACTCGAGGTATTGAATAAATCTGAGCCACTGCCAGTAGCCACGCGCGACGAAGGGCAACAGTCTGGCGAAGAGCTGCGGCTCAAATATCGCTATCTCGATCTGCGCCGTCCAACTATGCAGAATACTCTGAAACAGCGCTCGGAGTACTACAAAGTGCTGCGCCGCTATATGGACGAGCATGAGTTTACCGAAGTGACGACGCCTATTCTCGCAAATAGCAGTCCAGAAGGCGCTCGCGATTTCCTAGTGCCAAGTCGTGTGTATCCGGGTAAATTCTATGCCCTGCCACAAGCACCACAGCAGTTCAAGCAGCTGCTCATGGTGGGTGGTGTACCACGCTATTACCAGATTGCCACGTGTTTTCGTGACGAAGACCCGCGCGCCGATCGCTTGTATGGCGACTTTTATCAGCTCGATCTCGAGATGGCGTTTGTGGATGACGGCGAAGTCGTACGAGGCACCATGGAACCACTCATCAAACAGCTCGCAACCGAGTTTGGTGGCAAGCAGCTTGTGAGCGATGATGTGCCGCGCATTCCATACCAGGAGGCTATGGATCGCTTCGGCTCGGATAAGCCAGATTTGCGCTTCGGTATGGAGCTCATTGATCTTACGGATGATCTGCGCGCGACAGAATTTGGCGTATTCAAAAACACGATTGCAAACGGCGGCGTCGTAAAGGCAATTTGTGTGCCGAGCGGCGCCAACCTGAGCCGTAAGCAAATCGACGGCTTTACCGACACGGCCAAACGCGAAGGAGCAGGCGGCCTCGCGTATATCAAATACGAAAACGGTGAGTCTGTATCACCAATCGCCAAATTCCTGACACCGGAAGAGTTAACTACCATTCAGACCAAGCTGGGTGCGAGTGACGGTGACGCCGTATTCTTCGGAACCGATACACGCGCAACAGTCAACAAGGTCCTGGGTCATTTGCGCAGTGAATTCGCCGATCACTTCCAGCTCAAAGATCCAAACAAAGTCGCCCTGGCCTGGATCGTCGACTTTCCATTCTACGAATACGACGAGGGTGCGCGTCGAGTCGACTTTGGACACAACCCATTCAGTATGCCGCGCGGTGGCGTCGAAGCGTTGCGTGCAGCCGAGACAGACGAGCAAAAACTCGCGCTCGTGGCAGATCAGTACGACATGGTTATGAACGGCTATGAAATCTGCTCGGGTGCGGTGCGCAACCACAATCCAGAAGTTATGTACGAAGCCTTTGGCTTGCTCGGCTATGACGCAGCCTATGTCGACGCCAAGTTTGGCGCCATGATCAACGCCTTCAAGTTTGGCGCACCACCACACGCCGGCTGTGCGTTTGGTATCGATCGTATCTTCATGGTGCTTACCGGCCAAGATAACATTCGCGAAGTCGTAGCATTTCCGAAAAACGGTTCTGGCGTGGATGTCATGATGAGCTCTCCAGGTGCTGCCGATGTCGCGCAGCTGGACGAACTGTCACTCAAAATAATTGAGAGCTAGCGTGAAACTCCTCCAACTCAACACCTGGTCCCTGCATTTGGCACCTGCTATCGTGCAGCTCCTCGACCGCGAAGATCCAGATATCCTGTGTCTGCAGGAAGTGGTGAGTACTGAGTCTGGGCGCAAAATGCTCGGCAGTATTCAGGAAGTCTTGGCGGCACATGAGTTCGAATACTATTATTTCAGTCCGCTAGTGCGGTTCACCTACATGCACCATGCGGCCGAGCGGGGCAATATGATTTTGTCTAAATATCCGATTACGTTTGCGCACGAATTCTGGACAGCGGGCGAGTTGCAGACCGACTTCACCAAAGATATTTCGTACGATGCTGCGCGCAACGTGGTGCATGCACAGGTCGAAACACCAGCTGGACTGCTGCATGTCCTGACAACGCACGGCTATCATATTCGCGAACACAAACAGGGCGACGAGCACACGCTCGCTGCCTGTAAACGGATGGGCGAATATATCGACACCCTCGAAGGCCCAGTAGTGCTTACGGGCGATTTCAATCTCATACCGGAGAGTGAATCGATGCAGGTACTCAACGCCAAGCTACGTAATCTTACCCTCGAACACAAGGTAAAGACGACTCGTAATCACCTCACTACTAAGACCGAACCGTGCGACTACATCCTGACACGCGATCTCAAAGCAAAAAGATTCGCAGTACTTGATGACATAGTATCTGATCATCTGGCACTCATGCTCGAATTTGACGATCTGTCTGCTACAATAGATTAAATGGCTACACTCTCTGACGTACGGGTAGTTGCGACATCGGCATTGGTGAGCGTATCCGACGTGGTGCTCAATCTTATCGTGGCGTTGCTCACGGGTTCGACGATCATGCTGTCGCAGGCCCTGCAAGGACTGAGCGATCTTGTGACAGGAGGCTTGCTCTATGTAGGTGTCAGGCGCTCTAGGCGTGCGGCCGATGCACGGTTTCAGTTTGGCTATGGCCGCGAAATCTTTTTTTGGGTGTTGATCGCAAGTATCATCATGTTTGCTGGTACGGGCACGATGTCTCTCTATTTCGGCTATCAGCAAGTGATGTACCCATCGGCTGTGGAGTATGTGTGGGTGGCGTTTGCCATGTTACTTTTTGGTTTGTGTACCAATGGCTATGCCTTTTCACTCAGCCTGCGGCGACTGCACCAGGAGGGGGAAGACCAAGGTGAACACTGGTGGCGCCACCTCGTTAATTCAAGTCTGATTGAGACCAAGGCGACGTTTGCGATCGACTTCCTCGGTACGTCTGCGGCGATAATGGGACTGGTGGCGCTCGGTGTCTACCAGTTTACTGGGCTGGCGCAGTTCGACGGAGTGGGGAGTATCTTGATTGGCCTCACTATGATGGTGGCAGCAGTTATGTTGGTGCGCGACATTCACGATCTAATCGTGGGGCGAGGGGTTGATGTCAAGACGCTCGCAGCACTCAAGCGTGAAGCATTGGCTGTCAAAGGAGTCAACGCGGTGCTCGATCTGCTTACGATGTATGTGGGCTCGTCTAAGCTTTTCGTCGTGATGGAGTTGCATTTGGCAGATAATTTTACCACCGACGAAGTTGAGAGAATTGTCGATACGGTCAAGCAACGCATTCACAAGAAGATTCCACTCGTGCACCATATCCAGATAGAGGTAGAGACGCCCGACGAAGAGCTTGCGCAGCGTCTCAAAAACACCAGAGAGTAATCGACGTGCGGGCCCCCGTTGTGCTACGATAGAAATATAACTTAAGGAGCATGTATGGATCAAATCGAACTCGCTATCATACTACTGACAATCCTCGTGACCATCCTCACACTGGTGTTGATCACTCTGATCGTTCTAGTGGTGCTGGTGCTCAACAAGGTCAACAAGATTGTCGCCGATGCCCAGCGTATCGCCGATAACTTGTCATCGGCTACCGCCTGGCTGTCACCTACGACGGTGTTTTCGGCGGCTGTGCGCGCATTTCGTAACAACAACTAAAGGAGGACTCTGATATGAAAAAACTACTAGGTATGGCAGCAGCGGCAGCAGCAGGATATGTGGCTGGTGTCCTCTTTGCTCCCAAAAGTGGTGAAGAAACCCGCAAAGATCTAAAAGCGAAGAAGGATGAGCTGGTGGACAAAGCGGCTGTCAAAAAAGAGCAGGCCAAAGAAGTCTACGAAGAAAGCTCAGAAACAGTCAAAAAAGGCGCTGCAGATATTTCGGACGAAGCGAGTGATTTCAGCAAAAAAGCCAGTACGAGTGCATCGCGCATCGGCAAAGAAGCGAAAAGTATTGGCACTCAAGCGAAACGTAGCCTAGGACGTGCAGCTGACACTGCCACAAAAACAGGCAAAGATGTCGGCGAAAGCGTCAACAAGCTTCGTTAGACCGTACTGTATCGATAAAAGCAACGATTGCACATCGTTGCTTTTATTTAATATTTATGTTAAAATATAATTATGAAAAGACGTGTCGAAACTTTTGGTGGTGCGCTCGCGCTGACGGCGGCAATTGTATCAGGTTGCAGTAAGGGAGCGGCAGTCCACGAAATTACCAGACCATCGGCTGCGGAAATCTATAGCGAGTTGCCCAAGGGCGCTAGATGCGCTATAGAGCTTGGTAAGTATGTGATTGGCAAGTTCCAATTGCCTCAAGATGCTAACAATGGGAACTTCCATGCACCCGGTGTCTTAGCGGATAATGCGGAGCTGACACTCACTACACACGAAGGCGGAGATGGCCGTAGAGATCAAAGTAATATGCCGGTAAGTATTGCAACGTTCACTTACGGTGCATATCTGCATCATGGAGAGATTGTGGACAGCAAGGCTCTTGCAGATGTGAAAGTTGCAGGTGCGCTATCGTTTCAACTCAACCCCGGTGAAACTGCTACTGGAGCCATGCAGCAAGCTGCGCTCGGTTCGATAGGCGTAGATGAATCGAATCAATTTGTACAAACCCCAACCTCTAGTATGTTGGATGCACAGACAGAGACGGCCGCGGATTACTGCAAGATTGCAGAAAAGATTACCAGTAAATAAGCTACACTTGATAGAGTGACGGACCGAGAATTTACCCAGCTACTTCATGAGCTAAGCGGTGAGCTCTATCGTGATATGCCCTGGCGCCGCGACACCCGCGGCTATTATGTGCTAGTAAGTGAGATTATGCTGCAGCAGACGCAGGTCGACCGCGTGGTGCCGAAGTTTGAGGCGTTTGTGGCGCGTTTTCCCGATTTTGAGACACTTGCACGGGCACCACTCGCAGATGTGCTCACACTATGGAGTGGCTTAGGCTACAATCGGCGCGCCAAATTCCTCCATGAAGCTGCCAGGGCTATAGTGGACTACCATGGCGGTGTACTGCCTGCGACGCACGACGAACTGGTGACGCTGCCTGGTGTAGGGAGAAATACTGCTGGCGCCTTGCTTGCGTACGTATATAACCAGCCGGTGCTTTACGTCGAGACAAACGTACGCACTGTTTACTTGCATCACTTCTTTGCTGATCGCCGCGATGTGACAGACTCGAGTATACTCGAGCGACTTGAAGCCACGCTTTGGCGTGACCACCCTAGAGAATTCTACTGGGCACTCATGGATTACGGTTCGTGGCTCAAGCGTTCAGGTGTACGCAATGTCTCGGCGAGTAAACATTATCGCAAGCAGTCACCACTGGCAGGCAGTGTCCGCGAAGTGCGAGGCGCCATAGTACGACAGCTGACAGGTGGTGAGATATCACTCGGCGAGTTACGGGCATGTGTAGATCCTGGCGATGGGCGATTCGACTCTGCCTACGGTCAGCTTATCGCCGAACGACTTATCGAACAGTACGATGACCAAGTACGTTTGACTAACTAGTGCGCATCCGGGATAATATAGTCGATATGTATCGAACGCTTACTGTCATAGCCACGCTAACTATGTTTGCCGCGGCATCGCTTGTTGCGGCGCCTATCTCGCGTGCTGTCTCTACGGAGCAGGGGCAGCTCAAGCCGGATGACTCGTCGCTGTACAATTCTGTGACGATGGATTGTTTGGAGGTCAAATTCAAGCTGGGTGAATTGCATCGTCAAGATAAATTGCTTCGCGTTACGGCTGGTCAGGGCTACGACAATATGTCAACCAATCTCATGGGTAGACTAAATTCACGTATCGTCGAGAATAAGCTTGATGGCGGTGAACTCATTAAAATCGCGGCTGATTTCGAAAAAGCCCGCGAGAAGTTTCGCAGCGACTACACCAAATACGACGAAGCAGTATTGGCACTGCTCAAAGCCGACTGTCAGTCGCAGATGCAGACCTACTATTTGAGTATCCAAAACGTTAAAGAGTTGCGCGCTAGCGTACAAGCCGATCTCAAGGCTGCAGACGAAGTAATGCAGCAATACCATGACGCATTTGTAGTGTTCAAAAAAGCCGTCCAGGAGGAAGAGAAAAAGAACGATGCAGCAAACGAGTAATCCAGAAGAGTCTACTGCACCGAGAAGGCTGCATGGCAAAAACACATTTTTCCTGATGGTTGGTATCTCTGTGGTGGCCTCGCTGGGGCTAGTCGTGGTGGCTATGTATCTCTATAACATGAGCGGCGCTGCGCAATTAGACCTTAGTCTGCCGGGTCTCCAAGAGGAGCGTATGCGCGCCCAGCAGTCCAAGCGTTACGATGACTTCGCAGCTACTGGTAAACTCGATAGCTCTGCACTAAAGCAGTTTGACGAACTCTATACACATCAGCAGACAGACATCAAACACGACACGAGTGGATTCGGCACGAAGCCGCTCGACGACGACCAACTGGGAATTAGCGTCCAATAATGCTCGATCCCAACGACTTTATTATCTCGCGCAAGCGCAAAAAATATCGCTTTGCTAAATTTGCGAATTCACCGCTGTGCTATGAGTTCGACGAATGGGCCAAGCAAGCAATAGATGTGGTAGAGGTGGGTGCAGGTAACGGCTTGTTTAGTGTAGAGTTGGCAGCGCGCTATCCTGAACGGCAGTTTGTAGCGCTCGATGTCAAAGGTGACCGTTTGCAACATGGCGCATACCAGGCAGCGGAGCGAGGGCTTACAAATGTGCGGTTTGTACGAGCACGTGCAGATCAGCTTCTCGAACTGTTTGAGGCCGGTTCACTTGCTTTGATATGGGTTACTTTCCCTGACCCGTTTCCGCGCAAGCGCTCGGCAGGGCGGCGTCTGACAAACCCGACATTTCTTACCAAATACCGTGAGCTATTGGCACCTAGGGGTATGCTACATCTCAAACATGACAATCGCGACTTTTTCCACTGGAGTCTGGAGCAATTAGTGTCCGACGGCTGGCATATCGAAGAACTGAGCTTTGACCTACATGAGTCGGAACTATCCAATGACTACAAAATTCTCACCACCTACGAGCAGCGCTGGCTGAGCGAAGGATTGGTGACGAATTTCGTAAAAGCCTGCCCGTATAGGTAGATATTATGACTGGGTGAAAATGCCCAGGTTCGCTATACTGGAGGGAAAAGGAGATGCATGAGCCGCATAGAAGACATACAAAAACGATTATCCGATGATCAGGGATGGAGTGGTGAGCAAGAATTCGCATATCCTATCCCGCCCAACAAATTTGCTATTTTACCTCTCGGACAGCTAGTCGAGATATGTGGTGATGATATTACCGCAAAGGGCTACGAGGCGGTCCTCCCGCAATTTGTCCAGTATCGAAAGTATGCCGAATTGATCGGACAAGACGAGCGAAGAGCGGAGGCTGCCCGCGCATTAGGACAGGAGATCCTGAGCAGAGTCATGGCGCGCAGAGGGAATGCATAACAGAAAGACCAGGTGAAAAAGAGTGGGCGAACGAATAGCGGGTACAATCGAACAAACGCAAGAAGTCATGTCGGATGATGCGTTTTTCGAGAGTATCATGGGCGACGTGCATGGCGAAGGGTGGCAGGATCGACAAGAGCAGACAGAGCAGGTTCTGCGTGAGCACTACGGGGATCAGCTGTTTCGATACGGTAGTCATATTGGCACGATCGATGACATGCTCGCTGTATGCCCGATGATGGAATCAAAAGTACTGGAAGGTTTCGACGCCGTCGTGGCCTACACCGACGAATACAAGACGACGCAGACTGAGATCGATGCAATAAGGGCAGAAGATGAGCAGCTAGATGAAGACACGCCAAGGATCCAACATGAGGCGCAGCCAGATGAAGAGTCTACGACTCCTCGGCAGCGCGATACAATACATCCTGTCCGGCCGGTCGAACCCGCCCCTGTCGACGCAGCAGTAGCTGACGTATCTACACCGGAGCCAGTCAAAGTCTCCGGACGTGTCAGATCTCATCCTGCACTCGAAGCATCTCGCTCGGAGGCAATCACACAGCCGAGCGGCGATAGTGTCGAGAAAAGTTACGAGGCGACAGCCAGTTGGGAGTTGCATACTCGAACCGAAGCGCTGGATGTGACGAGCCATGAGATTGACATTCCCGCATTGCCTCGTCCTATGGAGATAAGCGAACACACTGTTCCAGATGCTCATGTACTGCCAATTACTATAGCACAAGGGGCAAAGACTGAAGTAGAGGTTAAGCCACACCCCAGGATCAGCCAGGAGAGTTGGGCGTGGCACGGCAACCAGATTTCGATGATACGTCTGAACCGCTTACTGTTGCAGTATTTCCAGAAACCATCACTGAGGCTAGCCGTTCAGTGGCGGCGGCAGACCGAGGCATGACGGCAACCGCTGAGATGGTCGACGCACCCAGGGGGGCGATGACCGTGTCGACCTGGCCGTAACCTATGTGCCGCATGAGGATGTAGTAGCTCACCAGACGCCACTACCAATCTACGAGGAAGCAAAGCCCGCTGGCGACCTGTCGGATGAAGCGACACCACCTGCCGTCCTGGGTGACATTTCAGAAGCACCTTTACGCACTGAACCTGCCTATGAATTCGGTACCTATATCACCCTAACGGCTGAGAGCACTTACGCGCTGGATGCGGAGCCTGCTATTTTTGCTGTTCTCGAGCGACTAGAGATAGAGCAGGATACAGAAGAGGATGTCACTGTTATGACTAATCATGCAGAGTCAGTTCCCGAAATATCAGCCGCAGAAATTGTGCCGCACTATGAAAATGAAGACGGGGAGGTCTACGAATTGCTCATGCTTGTGCGAGCAATTGACGATACGCTGAAGCAGAAAGTGCCATATATGTCGAGCGCCCGCGAGTGTTACGAAGTGATGTCCGGCCTCGAGAAGATGCTGGTTGCGCTGTTTGAGCAAATGGGCTTTACCAGTCCTAGGGAGACTGTGCACGAGCTGCTTCGCAATAACCAATTCGCACGTATCAACGCTCTGGTGACAGGCCTACTCAAAGACCTCTATGGTCGAGTTGGTTGCGCCGTGCAGGCCGTGAGCACTGCAATCTCACGCTACATCGGCAACCACGCTGTCAAAGTCTTTATGTATACCGCTAGTCGTGCCCATATACCAGGAATATGATATACTATTCATAGCGTTTATGCTAAAACAAACAAACTCTACTCGGTGAGAGGGTAGACGAGGGAACAAAAAATGGGACATATTCATGACAAGCCTGGTCAGATCGACCAGACGGTCTCAGCGTACGTACTGCGCCGAGATGGAGACGAAGTATATATCATGCTTCACAATCACAAAAAACTACATAAACTATTGCCTGTGGGTGGTCACGTCGAACTCGACGAAACACCTTGGTCGGCAATGGCACATGAACTGACAGAAGAGTCGGGATATTCTGTAGAGGAACTCAAGATACTTCAGCCAGTGGTGAGGATAGAGAAACTCGACAAAGTTGCGCTGCATCCGCAGCCATTCGTCGTACAGACACACAACGTGGTGCCCGGGCATTACCATACAGATATGGGATATATTTTCATCGCCGAAACGCATCCGCGCGGGCGAGTTGCCGATGGCGAGTCCGAAGACATTCGCTGGTTCACGAGAGATGGAATTGTGCGGATTGCTGAGGACGATATATGGCGTGATACGCGTCAGATGTGCTTGGAGATTTTTGACAAATTCTTGGCCAACTGGCAACCATTGCCCGCCACCGACTTTGACTGTACTTGGCCACGCTCCAGCTAGCCGGCTCGGTAGGCCGGCTCGGCGTGTTCAAGGTAGTAGTGCATACTCTTCTCTGGCTCGGCAAACTCGGCGCGCTCGCGCATATCGCGTGTAATACGCTGACCAAGTGATGTGGCGAGCGGTGTGTCGATGTCGAGCGTAATATCTGCTCGCTCAAATGCATCGTGCCTGGCCCAGATGCCTTCGAGAAATAATACTGTGCCATCACCTGGCGCATCGACGGTACGAAGATACCGTGGTTCACTTGTGCGCCAGTCGAACGCATACTGACGTATGGCACGGCCTGCAAGCAACTCCTGCAGGTCGGTACGAGCTTGCTCGATGTCGTATACGTTTTGTAGGTCAAAATCTCTCGGATACTCACCGTTATTTGTGGCCAGGAGTTTTTTCATTCCGATATTGTAGTCATCTATCGAGATAACGTATGAGTCAACGTCATGTGATTTGAGTTCTTCGCGTAACACTGAGAGATGGTGGGATTTGCCAGAGCCCGATCGTCCAGTGATGCGTACGACCGGTAGTCTACCGCGTGATAACTGTATACGGCTTTTTGCATATGGCAAGATGGCGTCGAGTGCTATGTCGGTATCAAACGGGCGATACGTCGCGAACGCGTTTCGTCCGCCATGCTCGCGCCGATAGAGTACATGTGCACGTAGCTCGTTGTCCGGAGCATGACCTGTCATATCTACGAAGTCATCGGTGTCGAACCGGTGATGGTCGAGAAAACGCGTCCATGCTTCGGGATTTTCGCTCTCTACCCATGTGTCGCCATCATCGAAAAAGTCGATGTCGATTGACTCCATAGGTGAGACACGGGTTTTGCGAACGGTCGGCAAATCGCCTGCAGTATAGTAGTTAAATCGCTCATCGCTGAGACCTCCAGTGAATTCGCTACGGCTTTTGCCTGCAGCTGTTATCTGACCAGCTGTTTTGAGCGTGGCATCGTATTTTTTCGTGCCGGATTTTGTGGTGCTACGAAGTCGCAAGCTGTAAGGTTCGGTAGTGTCACTGAGATACGGCTGCAAAATACGTTTCGGTGCGATGCTGCGAAACTTGTCTAGTAGCTCTGGCGTGCGCGGCACATAGACTTTTTCAGTTTCGTTGTATATTTGGTCAAAACTATCTTGAGTATGGATTTTTTCTGACATAATACACATCCTCCTTATTTGTATATTACAGATGATATAATCATAATATCGCGCTATAGTAGATACATCTAGTAAGTATAATTTGAGTCAAATATGTTTGAGCAAACAATTACGCATCATATCCAAAAACACATCTTGTCGGTATTGTTGCATCAGAAAACTGTACGGTTTCGTGATCTTCGACCACCACGTACTGACACGAATCTTTTTAGCTATCACCTCAAGCTGTTGCAGCAACATAAGTTTGTCGAAAAGATAGAGGGTGGGTACACTCTTTCGCCGCTGGGACTGAGCTATGTCGACCGGGTCAACGCGGACAAATTATTCGTTCGTCGCCAGCCGAAGATGATCACTATGCTCCTCATACAAGATGGCTACGGTCATGTACTGCTACAGAGACGCACTAAGCAGCCGTATATCGATACATGGACATTGCCATACGGTAAGGTCCATATCGATGATGAATCGGTACTGGCTGGAGCACGACGCGAAGCGTACGAAAAATTAGACCTTAAATCTACCGCGCCAAGACATGTCGGCGACGCATATATTCGTGTCAAAACTCAGGACGAGTTACTATCGTCGACTCTGGTGCATGTCTGCCGGTTCGAACTTGACGAATACGAAGAATCAGCAGATATCAAATGGTGCGCGCCACTCAAACTGTCCGACTACGACCTTGCTCCTGCGGTCGAGCAAATCGTGACGCGTAGTTTTTTCGGAGATGATTTTTTCTTTGGCGAGTACGATGTCGAACTATAACTCACATATCTTGGACGATCGCAGTACAATAGAACTATGAAGATAATCGTTGCGTCCAAAAATCCTGTCAAAATAAATGCTGTCCGCCTTGGGTTTGAACAGATGTTTCCAAACGAACATGTAGTTGATGTCGAAGGTGTTTCTGTGCCATCTGGCGTACGTGATCAGCCACTGACTTTTGACGAGACACTCACGGGTGCACGAAATAGAGTAGACAATGCGCAGACTGAGTATCCAGATGCGGACTACTGGGTAGGGCTTGAGGGCGGCGTAGACTTGCACGGAAGCGACATGGCCGTAAGCGGTTGGGTGGTGGCTCGTGACCGCGATGGGCTTGAAGGAAAATCGATGACAAATACCGTGTACCTGCCACCAAAAGTTGCCGAACTTGTGGCTGGTGGTATGGAGTTGGGCGAGGCGGATGATATTGTGTTTGGCACAACCAATTCTAAGCAGTCAAATGGTGCTGTCGGTATATTGACCGGTGACGTTCTGAAGCGCGAAGAAGGCTTCATGATGGGTGTGGTCGGCGCGTTGATACCACACAGAAATTCCGAGCTATACTAGTGTGATATGTTTGTGCCGATAAACCGTGCGACAGCCGGCTCGATGTCGTGTGGCTCTATATACTCTATAACATTGTAGCGATTACCAGATACCATGGCAGATAGTTTGCGTTCACTGTCTTTTTTAAACAAACATAGAATCGGTGTATTGAGTTTTTCGGCATACGCAAGTTCATAGCCTACTCCAAGCGATGGATTTGTGACTTCGGCTATCATGACATCGCTATCGTAAATCATCTGCGTGTCACGTGCATATATTTCGTCAGCCGGTAGAGACTACCTCCGTAGTTGATGGCGTCGTGTACGAATACTTCGCTGAGCACGTCACCGCCCGCTGCCTTGATCGCATCTACTATCTGCTGGTAGAGTGATGTGTCGCCACCACCACGAATCGAGCATGCGAAGTAGACTTTCCTTTTCATGATTCAAGTTTCGCGCGCACCCATCCATCGATCGAACCGGCGCCCATGCAGAGCACTAAGTGGCCGGCATTGCGGTGACGGGTGATTTCGCTCCAGAGTGTCTCGTCGAATTCAGCCAGGTGTAGTTTAGTGGGCGCAAGTTGTGCGGTGAGCTGTTTGGGTGTGAGAATCTCTAGTGCTGGGTCTTCACGAGAGAGATAAGTGGGGAGCCAGTAGATATCATCGGCGTCTTTAAAAATTTCATCTACGTATTGATCGTGTATTTCGTGTTGGCGGATGTTTTGGTGCGGTTGGTAGATGAGTACGACATGGTCACAGAGTTCACGCGCCATCTGCAAGGTTGCGGCAATTTCTGTAGGATGGTGGCCGTAATCACTATACAAGTTGTCCGCTAGGCGTTCGAAGCGGCGGATAGTGCCCGGGAAATGATTGATAACGTCGCGCAACTCTTTGTTCTCACCTACACCCATACGCTCGAAAGCCTTCATAACCAGCGTCGCATTACGACGATTATGTTCGCCCGCGAGTTTGATAGGCAAAACTTCATCTTTCTGTAAACACCAAGCAACTGGGTCGCGAGTATCGATATAATCCGCATCAGTTTGCCATAGTATGCTTGCTTTTGATTGGCGGATAAACTGGCGAAACGCTGACTTGTATTCAGTTTCGGTGGGATACGTGTCTGGGTGGTCATAATCGACCGACACGATGACACTGATGGCGGGATGAAACTGCAGGAAATTGCGATCAAACTCGTCGCACTCGTAGATGAAATACTGAGCGCTAGGGTCGAAATGACCGCTTGGACCGAAACTGAGTTGACTGCCAACGCTGTAGCTCACTGGAATGCCAAGCTCGCGAAACACCCACACGAGCATGCCAGTAGTAGTGGTTTTGCCATGGGTGCCTGCGACGGCTATAAGCTTCTGATCACTGTCTTGGATGAGTTGCCGGAGAAGTCCGTCGCGTTTAACGCTACGGATACCGAGTTCGCGTGCTGCGATGAGCTCTGGGTGATCTACGGGTAGCGCTGCAGTGTAGACAAAAAGATCGATAGGGGTTGCTTCGTGTGTGTGACGTAAAAACGTACCGTCTTGCTTACCAACACGTACCTGGATACCAAGCGCACCGAGCTCATCGGTAGTGAGACCAGCGGCCATATCTGAGCCAACGACTTTGTGGCCTGCATCGAGTGCCATCTGCGCCAGTGGACCAAGTCCTACACCACCTATGCCAGAGAAATAAATATGCATTAAGTCTAGTATACCACTTGCGCTTCTCTGGCCAACTGTGGTGTAATAGAGGCAGAAACAGGGTAAAAGGGCAACACAAACACATGATTCAATCTGTTATCCACCGTCTACTGCTGCGTCGGCATTTCTGGCGTTATGCGACATTTAGTGAAGTGGCGGAGCTATATGCGGCGCGTTTGCTGCGTATGACTGCGAATTCACTGGTGTCTGTCTTCGTGGCAGTGTTTCTGTTTAAAAGCGGCTATTCCCTGGTATATATTGCGACGTTCTATTCGCTGTATTTTGCTTTCAAACTCTTTGTCTCTACGCCGGCGGCACTGTTAACGGCACGTATTGGTCCCAAGCACGGCATGCTAGTAGCAAATCTCCTAGCGATTCCCTCACTAGTAGCGCTGCCGTTGCTGCCTCACATCGGTGAGTGGGCGCTTGTGATTTTCACGATCTGCCAGGGTACATCGATCAGCCTATATGGCATCTGCCATCTGGTCGACTTCTCAAAAGTGAAACATATCGACCACGCAGGAAAAGAAATCAGCTTCATGAACATTATGGACAAAATCGCAGCCGGCGTAAGCCCGCTCATCGGTGGGGTGATCGCCTGGCTGGCATCACCAGAGTTGACTATGTGGCTAGCTGCGGGACTTTTCTTGGTGGCGGCACTTCCACTCCTGCGTACTGCTGAGCCAGTTCGCGTGGGTCAGAAATTGTCATTTCGAGGTTTTCCGTGGCGCGAGACATGGCGCAGCTTGGTGGCAAATGTAGGCGTGGGGCTCGACAATACCACCTCTATCGTGCTGTGGCCGTTGTTTCTCACTGTTGTGGTGTTTGCAAGCTCCGGATCCTCGGTATATGCACAGATCGGTGGTCTCGCTACTGTGACGCTGTTTGTCGGCTTCATCGCATCGCAGATGTACGGCGTGCTGATCGACAGGCGGCGTGGCGGTGAGTTGCTGCGCTATGCGACAATTGCTAATTCATTTACACATGCTATCAGGCCCTTCATCTACACACCTGTTTCGGCGGCGCTTGCCAATGTGATTAATGAAACAGCAACGACAGGGTATACCATGGCGTTTATTCGCGGTATGTTCGATCTTGCAGATCGTTCGGGGCATCGCATCGCCTACTTACTGTTAATCGAGATGACGCTTAATCTTGGATCCATGTTTATATCACTTATATTACTCGGTTTCCTGTTGGTGCTGCAGGCACAAGCGGCACTTAGCGCCGCATTTTTTGCAGCGGCCGCGCTCACACTATTTATCTCGTTTGCCAATTTCCCTCTCTATCGACGTAGCAAGTAGTTTGGTATACTAGACCAGAAGTATAATGGTGGGAATTCTACAAGAGTGGCACAGAAGCGCACAGTTCGGCGAACGATCAAAAACATCCAGCGAGTGAAAACCTGGCAGTTGGTGGTTTTGTTGATACTTATGGGATTTGTGTCGGCGACATTTCTGCGGCTCAACAATGTCGGTATGGTGCAGCGCCGCGATGCGGTAATTGCTGCCGACAAGCAGGGCAATGCCGAGGCCACCCGCAACCGCGTGCTCGATTTGCAGCGCTATGTGAGTGCACATATGAACACCAGTCAAAACGATGTATATTTGTCAGCACAGTATGAGCGTGACAAAGCAGCGCTTGTGCAGCAGGCGGCAGCAAGCGGCGAAAGCGGTGAAGTGATCAACGCTAAAGTAGATGCAATCTGCAAGCCGCAGTTTTCTGGTTACAATCAGGGTTATGTGCAATGTTTTGCGCGTGAATATGCCAAGTACGCCCCTGGTCACGATCCAGTTTCGCAGGTCAAGATGCCCGATACAGAGAAGTATCGTTTTGTCTTCACTTCGCCACTTTGGTCACCTGATTTTGCCGGCTTTTCACTCTTGATATGTGTCGTGATTGTAGCGGTGATTATTGGTCGCGTATTCGCGCTTGGTGTGTTACGTTTGCTCTTAAAGAGTAAATACCAAGACATCTAACTGTTGACAACAGATACGCACTAGAGATACCCTAGCTGTATAAGATGTTCTAAATAGGAGGTATCATTCTTATGGCTTACAGTCACACTAACTCAAAAGGCGTTACTTACTACCTGCACAAATCAGAAGTAACCCTCCGCGGCGGTAAAACGCAGACTATCTATTTCTTCGCAAAGAAGGAAGTCAACGAAAAAGGTGAACCAGTAGACCTGCCAGAAGATCGCGTAGTCAAAGAAAACCCACGTAACGGCTTCTTGACCGTATCTAAAAAAGACAAGTAAAAAATACGCTTGTGCTTACGCCTGCCATGGTGCTATAGTAGTATCAAACAAACAGGTGCCAAATAGAATCCCTACCTCCCGCGGTAGGGATTTTTGGTTGCGAGAGAAGTACGGCAGATTGATTTATATGCATAAGTGTGATATAATAAAAGCTATGAGAAAAGAGTCTGTAACACATGATTTTCATCCCAGTCTCTTCGACGAGCCGTTACGTCACGATTATGGCGATGCTGCTGGAGATGGCGAGGACTACGGACATGAATATCCTTTCGTGCGTGCTGGTGTCAGCCCCAAAGTACTAGAGGATGAGGTGAAGCATGGAGTTAGCGTGCCACTTGCTGCGCGCAGGCTCGCTGTACAGGCGGTCGCCGACATGTATGCGCGGCATAATCGTGGCGAAGGTATGAAAAAGGCAGTTGCTACGCCGTATCTCCGACGAGAAATCGAGCCTCGCTATTTTGATGTGGATTATGTGGCAGAACGAGCAGCGATCAATGGCCAGTATACGCCCATTGAGGAGCGTGCTATGTTGCAGCCGATTCTGAAAGAACAGGAGCTCCTGGCGGCGGGATTTGAAGACGCAGAAGTCGATCTTGTAGCTAAAAGTATCATCTATGAAGCGCGTCAACAATTTGGTATCGGCGTACGTTCAGACGAGCGACAGAGGAACCTGAGAAAGATTAGGTAGGCCGGGTCACTTCGCCAACCCGCAACAGCCGACATTACAAGGTGGCCGCGCAGAGTTCGATACGCACCGAGACCCCCTTGCGGAGGCCTCGGTAGCTATAGGTGACGACTCGTTTTCTTTTGATCTAGCCCTATCCCTCGCCGACATCCTTTCGGGCATCGGTTCGAGTCAGAACACTCTGGTGGGGGCGGTTGGAATCGAACCAACTACCAAGTGGTTATGAGCCGCCTGCTCTAACCGATGAGCTACGCCCCCACAGCTTGCTATATTATAGCGCAGCTGTGGGTTTTAGGCTATAATGACATCTGTAAACGCTTATGAATACTTCTCTACGCCGCTTCATCTACCATGTTCGCTACCGCTACCCTACGCGAGAGATTTTGACAGTGGTACTAGTGGGTATTGCGATAGTATGGTTTATCTGGGGATCGGTGCAGGCTATGCAAAAGAACTATGAGCTACGCAAGGTCGTCGAAGACAAGACGCGCCAAGCCGAAGTAGCCGATTTAGAGGCAAAGACACTCGAGTACGAGCAGCGCTATCTGCAGAGCGAGGAGTACAAGAAATTGGCCGTGCGGGAGCGCCTGGGTTATGGAGACCCTGGCGAGAAGGTGCTTGTGCTGCCAGCAAATTCGTCTGCTGCGGCCGACTCTGATAGAGCAGACGCAGGCAAGACCATCGAATCACCCAAACCGAGCAACCTGAGCCAGTGGGGTAACTTCCTCTTTGGCGGTAATGTTCGCAGCGAGTAAGTCTAGCCAGTGGACTGAAAATACGCTAAGATAAGCGTAAACGAAACGGGGGATAATTGGTGAGTTTTTTGTGGTTTGTGCTGGCGCTGATATTTTTCTGCTTATGGCTAAGTGCGCGTTCGAAGTCAAAAGGCACACAGCAAAGTGCTGATTACGGACAAGGTTACTGGGACGGGTATCGGGCATTTGGTGACAAAGTGTCTGAGCTACTGCATAGCAATACACTTAGCAAGAATAGCTTGCAGCAACTAGTTGACGAAGGAAATGGGGTAGGCCGTGATGAGGCAGGACGGACGGAGCGCCGAGAAGAGCTCGGTATCATCCCGGAGGGGGTCGATGAATATGATGGTGAGTATGCCACACAACCAGTAGCGGCATCTGTCGCGGCCTCGCAGCCGGTGCTGAGCGAAGCGGATGTGGCAGCACGCAAACAAAAAGAGACGTTGCAAAATCTCAACATTCTCTTGTATGTGGCGAGCTTCCTCATTGTGGCAGCAGCAGCACTGTTTGTGACGCTGGTGATGCCTGCAGGAGTGAAGCTCTTCTCGCTCATTTTTGTCACAGCAGCCTTCTACATTAGTGGACTAGTGTTGTATCGCAATTCTGAGCGCCTACGTCCAGCTGCGGTGGCATTCGTAGGCACAGGGCTTGCCATACTACCGTTCATCGGATTCGCACTGACATCGCTAGGTGGGCTGTCGGGCGAGATGGCTTGGCTGATTACGTCGCTGGTAGGATTAGGGGCGTACGCATATGCGGCGATGCGTCTCCAGAGCGAACTGGTATCGTATCTCACGATGGCTTTTGTACTGTCACTTGCGTTGTCTGCTGTGTCGACACTAAGTTTGTCACTCGTATGGTACTTCATTGTCACGATCGGCGTGTCGCTGCTGTGCAACAGCTTGCATATTTTGTGGCCGAAGCTGCTACCGGATATCTTTGCGCGGCCAGTAGAACAGACAGGGCAATTGACGACACCGGTCGCGTTGGTAGCCAGCCTACTGGTGGCGAGTGAGATGGATCTGTATATGTATGAAGTACTCTATGGTGTGGCGACGGCACACTATCTGGTAGTGTGGCTCGAAAAGCGTGAGCTGCTTTATGAGATGATCGTACGAGTCCTCGCGCATATCACATTACTGATCATAGCCGCCGACATCACTGGTGTGACTAGGGGCGTCGAGGGAGCTGCAACATGGTTTGGCGCATGGATGCTTGGCCTGGCTGCTGGGCAGGCGACCTATAGTCTGCTGCGAGTCCGACCTCATGGTGACGAGCAGGCCGCGCAACTTGAGCGAGTATTTTTGATTGGTTCGTTTGCGCTGATGCTCTCCAGTATGTGCTGGTGGGTGACCGATACTCATGCGACGCGCTGGACGGCCGGCGCACTGACGGTAATCGGGCTCACGGCACTTGGCGCGACACTAAGACTTCGCGAGGCGGGCTGGGCGTATATCGGACTGGCTGCATCTGCACTACTCCCCTATGTGCTTGGCCGATTTGTTGTGGATCCGGCGTTGTCGTATGAGGTGTTGGCGGGTGGATTTACTATACTGGCGCTGTTTGCACTCATGGGGCTTGAGCGAGTGCGGGCGATCGGCAAATCAGTGAGCGTGCAAACTATGCTCACTGCGTCGGTTGCGGTATACGCACTTCTAGTGTCAATGAGTGGCGCGCTGTCGTACGAAGGGGTGACGATCGGTTGGACAACACTTCTGACAGCCGGACTATTTGTGACGCTGTCGTATTTACTCCGAGCGGTGGTTGTAGAGTTGATGGGTGCATTTTTCGGAATCATATCTGTCGCTGCATGGGTATATGAGTCATCGATAGGGAGCGAATGGCAACTGTTTGTGGCGGCGACTATTAGCGCAGCGCTTCTAGCTGTGGGTGCCTGGATACATCACTTCAACCGAGAGAATGAGCGCCGCAATCTTCTCGCCTGTACTGGTGCTGCGGTGCTAGCCAGTCTGGTCTTTACCGTCATAGGTTCTGAGCTTGTCGTGACACGAGCGGCAACACTCGTGTTGCTGGCGGCGGGTCTAGCTGGTTTGGCGCTGCGTCAAATCGTGCGCACACCAGGTTCGGTATTGCAGCAGCTGGGGCAGCTCGTCTACTTCGGCTATCCGGTACTGGCGCTGGTGACGGCCTGGCAGGCTGGCATGGGTTGGTTTACGCTTGCACTTGCGGTGTTGACGGCTGTGCTGTGGATAGGCTCATGTCTCGAGAAGCTACCAGCTCTACTGGTGGTGGGCAATCTCGTATTTGTCGGCATGCTGAGTGCATTGTGGTATTGGCTTGAGTTTGATCCAAACTGGCAAGTGCATGGTACTATGTGGGTCGCTGCAGCGGTGTTCTACCTGGTGTATTGGTTTATGCATGATCACAAGGATAGCTGGCGGCAATGGGTATCGCTGCTATCAGTATTCGTTGCGTTGGGTTTCAGCACATTTGCAGGTCTTTTTGCTACAGAGATAGAGTTCGTGCTGGCTGCAGTCGGCTCACTCTTTGTCGGCGCAGTGGCGTTTGCGATCCAAGGCTATTTGGAAGGCAAACGAGATCATATGGAGACGGCGGTATATGTCGGTACATTTGCCGTGCAGCGCATGGTGTCGGTGCTCATCCCAGAGACGAATCTGGTGGTGTACGGACACTGGTGGGCTGTCACGATTGCGCTCATGGCGTGGTGGCGCAGCGATAATTACAAGCCACGGGCTATCGTGGCACTGAGCTTAGTGACAGGTTCGACTGGTATTTATGCGTTCATGGGAGAGCCGGGCTATCCGATGCTATTCCTGGTGGAGCATCTGGTGGTGCTGATCGCCGGAGCTGTACTACGCAAAGCGTGGGCGATGTGGTGGGGTGTCATCTCCGTGGTGCTGGCGGTGCTGTACTTCCTACGTGACTACACGTTCCTTGCCCCGCTTTTCCTCGGTATATTGCTGATTATATTTGTAGTGTGGCGATTGACTAAGATAGGAAAGAGGTAAAAGAAAAAAGACAGTCTACGTGACTGTCTTTTTTCTTGGTAGCGGGGGTTGGATTTGAACCAACGACCTTCGGGTTATGAGCCCGACGAGCTACCGAGCTGCTCTACCCCGCGATACGAATCCTATCATATCAAAAAACCAGCTTATCTGCAACTCCTCTACAATAATTCATCCAGATAGACACTGTCGGGGTTGGTCAGAGCGGACTGGTAGAGCGGACGTAGTCTGTCGGTAATGGGGTGTGCGGGACCGATGGGCCGTCCATCGACCGACTCGACCTGGGCGATAAACGCACTGGTGCCTGTTACGAATATTTCGTTGGCGATATATAACTCGGTTCTGTCGAGGGGACGCTCTTGCGTACTAATACCTTCCTGCGTAGCTAGTTCGATAATCGTGCGGCGGTTGATACCCTCGAGTATATCAGCACTTTGTCCAGGTGTGATGAGAGTGCCGTCTCGGACGATAAAGATATTTGCGGCGCTGAGTTCGGTAACATGCCCGTTCTCGTCGAGAAAAATTGCGTCATCATATCCCTGGTCTAGCGCAGCTTGACGAGCGAGTACCGAGTTTACATATCCTCCGTTTACCTTTGCACGAGCGGGGATAGAGATGTCTGGTGTTCTGCGCCATGAACTCACGCCGAGTTTTATGTTGTCGGTCGGCAAAATAGGGTCAGCATCGTAAACGAATGCACTCAAGACTGCCGCGAGTCCGCGTGAGCGAGTGCCGGGCAGCTCGGTATCGATATGAAATGACGCACGCACGAAGACGTTTCCGGTAGGGATGTTTTTGTGTAGTAGCTTAGTCATGGCACTTCGAAACGCTTCGTATGGCCAGTCTTCACTAAATGTGTCGATGCCGATAATATTGCACGAGTGTACAAGGCGTCTGTAGTGATCTTCAAGGCGAAATGCGAGGTATCGGCCGTTATGTACGGTAACATGAAATACAGTGTACACACTGAGTCCATAGAGAACGGCAGAGCTGGCAACGGACAGTTTGGCGTCTGCGTGGCTAACAAGTTGGTTGCCAAAATAGGTATATGGATAAATATGAGCCAAGTCTGCCTCCTTTCTGGCTATACGCGGATACGCGACGCCGCTACTCGAACCGCTTCGCTCCAACTCAGGAACGCATGAGGAGTGTTGGCGACTTCGGCTGCGGTAAGTTCATAGCGTACTGCAAGCGCGAGTTCGTGGATGATCTCGGCGGCGTGTGGTGCCACGACGGTAGCACCGATGATCGTGCCTTTTTTGTCGGCGATAATTTTGACGAAACCATCACGGAAGTCACTTGTGTTGCTACGGGCAATGATATTGAGTGGGCTGATACCTACTTTGACCTGCAGATCGCGTTTGAGGCACTCATTTTCACCCAACCCAACCGAGGCGATACCCGGGAAGGTAAAGGTGAGGCGAGGACTTGCGGTGTAGTCTGGGGTGGCTTTGTTTTTGTGCAGGATGTTATGCGCAGCGATACGGCTCTCAAGCAGGGCGGTGTGGGTAAAGCTGTTGCTGCGACCCAGTACGTCGCCAGCGGCGTAGATATGCTTGGCACTTGTCTGGAGGTGCTCGTTGACGTCAATCCCCTTTGGGGTATACACGACACCGGCATTTTCGAGTCCTAGGTCCACTGCCGGCATGCGACCAGCTGCCACCAACACTTCATCTACGCGTACACTGTGCTCTACGCCACCGCGAGTGTAAGTGACGCGTTTGGCAATGTTTTCTTTTTCAACTGCCAGGGTGCGCGTCTGGGTAAGTACTGTCGTACCTTTTTGGGTACTCAGCAGATGTTCCATGAGTTTGCCGACATCTTCGTCCTCGTGGGGAAGCAAACGGCCAGCGATATCTGCGATATAGACCTTGGTACCAAAGATAGCCATGAGCTGTGCGATCTCGACGCCGATGGATCCACCGCCAATGATATAGAGTGTTTTGGGCGGGCGAATTGCCTCCAGAATAGTGCGGGGTGTCAGGTAATTGACGAGGTCGAGGCCCTGGATATCTGGTAGTGTCCACTCGGAGCCGGTAGCCACCAAGAAGTGCTCGGCGGAAATGTGGCGACGGCTCACGCTAATCTCGTTGGGTGAGAGGAAATGTGCTTGACCATGGAAGGTGGCGATACCTTCGTTTTCATAGTACTTACGGTTGCCGCCGGCGCCGGTGCGGCGCACTGCAAGTTCTTTCCAGGCACGAATGCTAGGATAATTGTAGCTCATAGCGCTCGAGCGCAGACCGAAGCGAGCGCCGTGGCGAGCCTCGTCGTAGAGCTGGGCGGCATGGAGAAGCGCCTTGGTAGGCACGTCACTCCAGTTGGGTGAGTCACCACCGAATGTATCTGCCTCCACTACGGCTACGCGCAGGCCTTCGCGGGCTGCAATAGTCGCGGCCGCACTGCCGCCGGCGCCAGTGCCTATGACGATGAGATCGAAATCAAATTTTGGTTTTTTGGCCATATCAGTGGTCCCCTGTTTATATTGTATACCTATGATGCTCGTAGATGTAGGCGGCCTCTGGATGGTAGCGAATCAAGTGCTTGCTGGCGACGCGACGGATGTCATGACTCGTTACTTCTGGACGAATGTCGAGCCAGATGAGCACGGCATCGCAGACCTTGTCTGCAGTATCGGTGGCGGCGCCATCGTGATCGCGCACACTTAGGCAGGCGGCTTTGACGCTTGCATGGAGCTTGCCGCGGTCGAACGCTTCGGTAGGGCGCTTGCCACTACGTTTGACGATATCGATGGCCTTACCGCTACCGCTCATGAGATGCCACCACTCGTCATGACGGGCGTCACGAGCACTTCGTTGACATAGAGATAAAAACCAAGGATGAAGAGCGCAGTGCCAGCGGCAAACTGCAGGAATGTTTTGTTGGTTTCACGCCAGCGTTGGATAGTGCTGAGTTTGTGTCCGCCACTCACGAGTACCGCCACAGTGAGAAGCGAGAGCATGGAGATGACGACATAGAGGACGATACCAAGCAGCTGCATGTCGGGTGATAGCGGTAGGAGCACGAGGACAGATACAAGCAGCGGTGCCGAGATAAACAGCAGTTCGCCGAATACACTGGCGAGGCCGAGTGCAAACGCTTCGCCGGCATTGTGCGTCTTCTTACTGCGTTCGGCTAAGAATTCGGCGGTCTGACGGGGAAGCCATAGTATAGTCCCTTTGCCGCGCCGATAATAGAATAGCCACACGGCTACGCCAACACCGAACAGCAGCCCGCAAGCTGCAGCCCAGAGTACCTGAGGTACATGTTCGCCGCTAAGTAAGTAGCCGAGCAAGAAACCAAGCGTACAGATGAGCAATGTCGTCATGGTGGCAGCGCCCGCCGTGAAGCCACCAAGTAAGCTGACGAGGCGAGTGTGTGAGCGTCCGCTACCAAGCGCATGGCCACTCATAAGCGTGAGCGTGCTGATGCTGAGCTGGAAACTGGCATGGATCAATGCGGCGAGGCACACGATCGAAAGCGCGGTGATGTCTGTCATATATGTCTGTTTTGAGTAATCCTCACGCTTATTTATAGCATAAGCGTGCAACAGTAGTCAAAAATGTGGTCGAAAGGTATTGCAATTTTATGATGTTTATGCTAATATAAGCATATTAGAACATAACACAAACAAAAGGAACAACGCTACATGCTCGAATTCGAACAGCGAGGTATTGCTATTGATACCCCGGCGCAGGAAACAGTAGATATTGATAGGGTAGAAACTCGTCGTCGGCTAGACTTCGTGACGGCAAAACTCGGTAGCAGTGCTATGCAAGACGTGACGCTAGGCGAGGGCTTCGACGAACTTGCTCAGAGCGATCTCGACCTAGCCGCATAACACTTATGCTACAGTAGAGGCTATGAAATCCGCGAGTAGCCTTCTCCCCTTGCCCACCTGGCTGTACGTTGTCGGGTGGGTTTTGTTTGCGTACTTGTGGTGGCAGATACTCCAGTTCGACGTAGCAACAAATACCAACATATTGGTGGGCGGTATGTATTTTGTACAGTTTGGTGTGCACGAGGCGTCGCATCTAGTCGTGATGTTTCTGCCGAGTCTGCTGGTAGCGATGGCGGGGTCAGTGGGCGAGATTGCGTTTACCGTGCTGCTTCTGTGGGCATGTCTGCGGTATAGATCGTATTTCGCTGCGGTCTTTGCAGCGCTTTGGCTCATGCTGGCACTTCGAAGTGTAGGCCGCTATATGGCAGATGCCCGTACCCAAGCCCTAACGCTCATAGGGCCGGGCGAGACGGTGCAGCATGACTGGAACTACATCTTCGGCCAGCTGGGGTGGTTGCCCGCTGATACGATCCTCGGCGGGATTACGCAAGGCCTCGGTGTCGCTATCGGCACATTGGCGCTCATAGCTGGTGCAGCGCTGATTTTCTGGAAACTGTATCAACGGGCCTAGGGTAGAAAAAGTACAGTATATCTGTTACAATAACGTCTGTATTTGCGGCACCGTAGCTCAGTTGGTTAGAGCGCAGGACTCATAAGCCTGAGGTCACAAGTTCAATTCTTGTCGGTGCTACCAAGAAAAACCGATCACCTTGCGTGGTCGTTTTTTCTTGCCAGGAGACTCTCAGCAATTCTTGGTAAAATAATAATACATGTTCTCCGAACCCACAGTCTTCGTAGACATAGAAACAAATGGAGGAAACGGCCCGTCGGGACGGATTATTGAAGTCGGCTTGATTCGGGTCGAAGAGGGTCAGGTGGTACGTGAGTACAAAAGCCTGGTCAATCCCGGCACTGGCGTACCTGTCTGGATCGAACGGCTGACGGGTATCAAGAACAGCGACCTCACTCATGCTCCTTACTTCGAAGATATTGCTAGTGAGCTACGGGAGATACTCGACGGAGCGATATTCGTGGCGCACAACGTACGGTTCGATTATTCGTTTTTTCGCTCGCATTTTGCCGCACTTGGCCATGATTACAAGCCAAAGCTTTTTTGCACGGTCCGTATGTCACGAGGCATGTATCCAGAGCACAAAGGCCACAGTCTCGAGAAGATTATCAATCGGCACGGCATAGTGGTAGAGGATAGGCATAGGGCATACGACGACGCGCGGGCGATTTACGAATTCACCAGATTAGCCATATCTGAGAAGGGCCGTGACGCGTTCCTCGCAAACGTCGCCCTGCAGATGAAGACCAAGACGCTACCGCCCAATCTCGACGAGACCAAGTTCGCGCACCTCCCTACTGCTCCAGGTATCTACATATTTGAAGATGAAGAGGGTACGCCGCTGTACGTCGGCAAAAGTGTCAATATCCGCAGCAGGGTGATGTCGCACTTCGCAAATGATACCAAGGTGGCAAAAGAAATGAAGATCTCCCAGCGTAGCTTCAATGTGTCGTATGAGCAGACGGATACGGAGATAGAAGCGCTGCTGCTCGAATCTGCCAAGGTAAAAGAACTTCAGCCGACATTCAATCGCCTGCTCCGCCGCAAAACCACTCAGTCTGTATTGCTGAAGAAGTACGACGATCATGGCTACCTGACCATCGCCATAGAAAACCGCGACTTATCTGATGTGACCGACCTCGACAAAGTCTATGGCGTCTACACCAGCCGCGCAAAAGCAAAGGCGGCACTCGAGAGTCTGACGCGTACGTATCAGCTATGTCCGAAGCTCATGGGGCTCGAGAAGGCAAAAAGCTACTGTTTCCGCTATCAACTAGGGCTGTGTAAGGGTGCATGTGGCGGCGAAGAACTGCCGTCGGGGTACAATGAACGGGCAGAGTTCGCGCTCGGTCGTTCACGTATCGAAGTGTGGCCGTTCAAGACTAAAATCGCTGTGAAGATCAGCGAGCTCAAATCACTCATCGTGGATCAGTGGGTGATAGAGGGTATCATGCATCATGAGTTCGAGCCGACGCTAGAGCGCCTGTCGAACGGATTTGATATCGATACGTACAAAATACTCCGTGCGTACCTGCGCAAGAATTCTGGTAACGTCACTCCATATGCGTAGCGGCTAGAGCAGACTATACAGTCTGCTCTTCGTGCTTGCCTTCGGCGAATTCTTCTATAATCTTGCTGCAAAACGCAGGTAAATCATCTGGATTACGGCTTGTCACGAGGCCTTCGTCTACGACGACTTCTTCATCGACCCAGTTTGCGCCGGCATTGACTAGGTCTGTCTTGAGGCTTGGCCACGAGGTGACCGTGCGGCCATCTACCACGTCTGCCTCCACGAGTAGCCATGGGCCGTGGCAAATAGCGCCGACAGGTTTATGTTGTTCGAAGAAATCTCGTACGAATGACACAGCGCCTTCGTCGGTGCGCAGTTTATCTGGATTGCCCACGCCACCAGGTATCACTAGGCCGTGATATTCACTGCTATCTGCATCATCTACGAGCGCATCAACATGTATTTCGGTGCCGTTCTTGCCAGTGATCGTATCTGGCTTGATAGATACCACAGTAACTTCTGCACCCGTCTCGCGAAGCGCATCGAGAGGCTGGGTAAGTTCGCTATCTTCGAATTCATCTGTCGCGATTAGCGCGATATGTTTTCCACCTAGTTGCATATTGACCTCCTTTGGGCGACTGTGGACCAAGCCACTATCTACTACAATATATCCCTTATACCTGGTATTTTCCTGAGAGGACGGGATTTTATACGTTTTGCTATACTGAAATTATGAAACACCTCTACCTTGTCACTGGCAATCCGCACAAGCTCAAAGAATGGCAGCAGATCATACCTGCAGATATTGCCATGGATATCGCGGATGTTGATTTACCGGAAATTCAGAGTGACGATACAGAAGAAATTGTGAGGGACAAAGCGCGCCGGGCATACGAAGTAGTCGGTAAGCCTGTCGTAGTAGAAGATGTGTCTGCAGGGCTAGAAAAGCTAGACGGCCTACCAGGGCCTTTTATCAAGTTTTTTAACAAGCGACTGGGTGGTGATGCGCTGTACAAACTTGCAGGCAACGAAGAAGCTCGCGCAATCGTATCGGCAAGCATCGCCTACTTTGACGGCAAAGACATGCTAGTGGTGCGCGCAGATGTGCCAGGCAAAGTAGTCGAGCCGCGGACGCGTGAGGGCTTTGGCTTTGATATCACGTTTGTGCCGGACAGTGAGACTGAGACTTTTGCCGAGATGGCTGCGGAGAAGAAGAATTCGCTGAGCCACCGCGCGCAGGCGATACGGATGCTACTAAATAAGCTGGAAGGGAAAGGGTAAATAAGTTGGCAAAGAAATCACGCAATAAGGCTGATGATTCAAACCAGTATCTCACAATAGGAATAGGTATTGGGTTAGCGGTGGGTACGGTGCTTGGTCTGACTGTGTTTGATAATGTAGGGCTTGGCATGGGAGTTGGCTTGGCTGTAGGTGTGGCTATAGGTATAGCCCTCGACGAAGAAAAGAAGCCAAAAAAGACGAAACACAAGTAGCTTATGCACTTTGATAGCTATCAGATGGTATAATAAAAAGACATGACCAACTAAGCGAAAGGAGCAGATATGAGTCTGGTAGACGACATCTCGGGTAAGGCGAAGGAGGTAACTGGCAAGGTGACGGGTGATCAAGAGCTGGAAGCCAAGGGCAAGGCACAGCAGATTGCAGGTGATCTCAAAGATAAAGCCGATGAGACCAAAGACAAAGTCGGTGATGCTGTAAACGAAGGTCTCGACAACGTACGCGATAGACTAAATGGAGACGACAAGGACGAACCAAAATAGTCTCATCTCCACCGCGCTCGCGAGCCGCCGGTACTACGCCGGCGGCTCGCATAGCAGGGGGTGTAGGGTTTAGTCTGAAGAGATATGAAGCGACGCGTCCATATTATCTATACTCCTGGACTGGGTGATCGGTACGACCCTATTCGACGAGCCTGCTTGAGTGTGTGGCGGATGTACGGCGTACGGGTAACCATGGTGCCGATGCGATGGATGAGCGACGAAGCGTACGGTGATAAACGTGCCCGGGTAGAAGAGATTATACATAAGAGCTCAGACGAAAAGATCGTATTGATGGGCGAAAGCGCAGGTGGTAGCATGGCACTGACGCTTTATGCCGAGCACGTAAACACACTGGTGGGCCTCGTGACATTGTGTGGCAAAAACACTCGTTCTGACAACGTGTCATCGTACCTCTATAGGCGAAACCCGGCGTTTCAAGATTCGATGCACAGGGCGGAGGTCGTCGCAATCGGATTGTCTAGGGCTGATCGGCGAAGGTTCGTATCGGTGGTACCGTGGTATGACCCGACGGTTCCTGTTGCCCAGACGTTACTACCCGGCTGCCAGAAGATGACACTGCCGGCTGTAGGTCACCTATTCTCGATATTTGCTATGTTGACTATCTATGCGCCGTTGATTGTGCACCGGGTGAACAAACTGTAACTGTACTACAGTTTGCTTGCTTGTACAATTTTATAAAGTACCGCGATATAGCTAGAGAGCTCTTCGCGAGTGATGTGATCTTCGCGATAGAGTTTGAGCCTGAGCTCATCCCTTAGGCCCAGTTCGATTTTGTCGACGGTTTTGCGATATTTGGGATTGAGGACGGCAAGTTTGACGCGGCTGTCGCTGGTGTCACTGATTTTGTGCAGGATGCCTTTTGCTTCGAGTGTGGCAACGAGTGTAGTGATATAGGGCATGGTAGTATCAAGTGTTCTCATGAGATCGCTCAAGCCGATGCCTCGTTCACCTGCATCGCGCACTATGCCGACGGCAAACCACTGCATAGAAGTGAGGTTGTACTGTGCGAGATATTCGGATTCGATGCGGCCGAGAATACGGTGAGCCGCTGACTGCATGATGCCGCTTTCATAGGTGGTGATTTGAGAAATATCTTCGTTCATGTGATTCGTGAGTTGTTGACAATACCTTTCGTACTATATTACTATAGTAACAAGTTAAGTTAACTAAGTAAACTAATTAAGTCTACGAAATAACTTGACTATAGGGCAATAATTAATACAGGAGGATCTGGTATGGATTCGGGAAATAATGTAGTAGGAATAATGATTGCAGCAGTAATTGGTATTGTGGTCGGCGCGTTCGGTGGCTATATGCTTGGTGGCATGAAGATGGACTCGAACAAGAACTCCACCACTACGCAGATGAGCAGCGCAAATTCTGAGGGTGGTGACGGCGTCACCGTAGGCGGAGCCAAGATGGTGCGCGACAAAGATATTGTGGACAATGCCGCGCAGGCAAAAAACGTCACGACACTCGTGAGCCTGGTTAAAAAAGCAGATCTAGTAGACACGCTCAAGGGTGAGGGTCCGTTTACGGTCTTCGGTCCGAATAACGACGCGTTTGCCAAACTTGACAAGGCAACAGTTGAGTCGCTCCAAAAGCCAGAGAACAAAGATATGCTTGCCAAAATATTGACCTACCATGTCGTATCTGGCACCTATACATCGGCCGACCTGAAGGCGATGGCGGCGAAAGGGGAGATGCTCACGAGTGTAGAGGGTGAAATGCTGACGCCTGTCATGGACGGCGGCGAGCTTAAGATCCAAGATGCCAAAGGTAACAAAGTGAGTATTGAGACTGCCGATGTGATTAGTAGCAACGGCGTGACGCACGTGGTCAACGCTGTACTGATGCCTAACTCCTAACGAGACCATTTTTGCGCCAGCACAAATCCCCTTTTTTGTGCTGGCGCACCATAGTTACTACAGAAAGGAACAATATGTTACTACTTCTCGGAGCGTTTTTTGCAGGTATGATTACAGTGCTCGCACCGTGTGTGTTTGCCCTATTGCCTGTCATTGTAGGCGGTTCGATAAGTGGCAATGTGGCCGACAAGCGTCGTCCCGTCATTATCGCGGCAAGTTTGGCGGTGTCGCTGATTGTCTTTACGGTGCTACTCAAAGCGACGACGCTGTTTATCGATGTGTCGCCGCAGGTGATTACCTATATTTCTGGCGGTATTATAGTCGGAGTTGGTGTGGTGACACTGTTTCCTGAGCTGTATGAGCGGCTGATTTTGACGTTTAACCTACAGGCAAAATCACAGCAGCTGCTAGGCAGAGGATCGGGCAAAGGCGCGGTGATCGGTGCGATTATTACGGGTGCGGCACTCGGGCCTGTGTTTAGTAGCTGCAGCCCTGTGTATGCATATTTGCTTGCGACTGTACTGCCGGTAAATTTTGGTCTGGCGATGCTCTACATCACGGCGTATGTGGCAGGACTGAGCTTGATGTTGCTACTCGTGGGCTATATAGGTCAGAAGTTGATACGAAAGATCAGGTTTGCTGCAAATCCGCGCGGTTGGTTTCAGCGCAGTGTGGCGGTTATATTTATCATAGTCGGTATACTTATTATTAGCGGCTACGACAAACAGTTCCAGACGTTTGTGTCGCAACATACGCCGTTTAATTTTGACGGGTTGTCGGCGAAGCTTATTCCTGCCGATACTGGTCGTGAAGCAGAAAACGGTGTCCTCAACGTCAAGCCGTATAAGGCACCAGAAATCACAGATGTCGACAGCTGGATCAACAGCAAACCGATACGTATTGCCGACCAAAAAGGCAAAGTTGTACTCGTGGATTTCTGGACGTATAGCTGCATCAACTGCATACGTACGCAGCCGTATCTCAAGTCGTGGTATGCACAGTACAAAGATAGCGGATTTGAGATTATAGGCGTGCATGCACCAGAATTTGCCTTCGAACGGTCGCGAGCAAATGTCGCAAGCGCCGTGACAAAAGCCGGGTTGACGTATCCGGTGGCGCTCGACAATGACTTCGCGACATGGAACGCGTACAAAAACCAGTACTGGCCCGCGTCGTATTTGATAGATGCCGAGGGCAATGTGCGTCGTGTGCATGAAGGTGAGGGCGGCTACAGAGAAACCGAGGAGGCTATCCGCCAGTTGCTTCGCGAGGGTGGTAAGACGGTGCCTGCGCAGTCTAGTGATCAGGTCTCTCAGGAGACACCAACGAGGGAGGGGCAGACACCTGAAACATACTTGGGTACGCGTCGGGCGAGCGATTACGTAGGAACACAGCGATTAATTCGTGGTCGGCATGTATTTACGCAAGCTCAGCTGCCAAAAGTAAATAACTGGACACTTGGTGGAGAATGGCAAGTTGATAGCGAGGGTATACGTGCGATACGGGACGCGACACTTAGGGTGAGGGTAGCAGCCAAAGAAATGTACATGGTTACAGGCACGGAAGCGACTGGTGAAGTAGGAGTACTACTCAACGGCAGGCCGATTTCCCAGACGAAAAACGCCGGTACGGATGTAAATGACTCCCGTGTGATAGTAACTGACGCACGGTTGTACCGTCTAATCGGATTTAGCAAATATGAAAAAGATTCTACGGTGGAGCTCCAGGTGCACGAGGGGATTCAGCTGAACACGCTAACTTTTGGGGGATAAGTTTGCTTCAAGAAGGTCACGCTTGAATGGTAGGAAGTTGAGAGTATGATATCTCTATGGAGAGAGGTGATAAGACTTTTGAGCATATGATGCGCGAAACATTTCCGGAGGTATCCCAAGAGCGGATCATCCGTCATCGCGTGGCTGCAACGGCCATCTTCACTTTTTATACGATGTATACCCCTGGCGTACATGCGGAAGAGCGGAAAGAGACCTTTTCGATCTCGGGCCTATTGCCCGGCTTTCATAGAAGGCGGCATCGATTCTCTTGTGAAGAATAAAATCACCCGGCCTGAACAACCGGGTGATTTAGTGCCGCGTCCTGAGTTATGGCAGGATTACGGCTGTAGTATTACCGCTGAGTAGATTCGCTGTATTGTATGAATTTGCTACATTTGTAGTGTTCGTAGTTGTGTTGGTAACTGGGCTGGTGGTGTTACCAGAGTTGTTGACGCTATGGTTGCTGTTATCGGTATTAGTTGTAGTGTTCGTGGTTGTGTTATTGGTGGTGTTCCATGCCTGGTTGTTTGTCCAGCTCTGCTGGTTTGTATTTCCAGAGTTGAGATTGAGAGTGTTGCCATCAACGCTAACGCTCTGATCACGATTGTCGCTTTGGTCGCGGTTATCGTTGTAAGAGCCGCTGTTGAAGCTGTCGCGGATAGTAGTATTGATACGAGTCGTGTGGGTCTCGTTGTTGTTTGTGGTAGTTGTTGTACTGTTGTTCACGGTCGTATTGCTGTTGAATGAATCCTTGATTCCCCATGCACCGTTGATTGGCTTGACCAAGTATCCTGCGCCCGCAGAGTGACCAACTGTGGCAACAGTGCTTGCACCAGCTTCTTCACCAGCTACTGCTGGCGCGCTCGTGTCTACACATGTACCAGCGACGGTAGTGGTTGGCGCACCCGTAGTAACTTGTGAAGACAAGGCGCTTGCAAGCTGACCCTGGATGATTTGTGATACGACGATGGTCGATACGATCACAGCGGCGACGATTGCGCTAAACACTGTTGCCCCTGTAAGTAAAAGTTGTTGGCGTTGTGCCTGGTAGGCGTTTGATTCAACCATAGTGGTTAATTCCTCTCCCTCGCATAGGGAATTAATTGGTTATGAATACCGCTGGGAATCCCACCCTACCTAGTGGTGACCTCAGCATAGACCTATGGCGCGTAGATGTCTAGCATAAGCGTAGTATTTTCAATTTGAGCTATAGGAGAGATGCTTATGCTATGATAGTTGTAACTAGAAGAAGGGGAGTACATGGCACGATTGCCACAACCGGGCGGTGATATGGGAAATTGGGGAAATATCCTCAATGACTATTTGCGTGTTGCTCATGACGAGCAGGGAAATATAAAGGCTGGAGCGATAGGTGCCACACAGGTTGTAGACGGCGCATTGCCGCAGGCAAAAATCCAAAATCTGACGACTGACTTGTCGGCGAAGTATACTAAGCCAGGCGCGGGCATTCCGAAAACTGATCTCTCCGCAAGTGTGCAAGCAAGCCTCGACAAAGCCGACACTGCCCTACAGTCAGTACCGCCTTCGGCAGGCGTAGCTACCCTATCTGGATTTCCCCTGCGACTTGCGGGTGAAAAGCAAGTATCGTATCCTATCGAGCTGGGCAAAGCACACACGCCAGTCGCGAACCCTACTGGTGCCAAAAAGGTGTTGTTAGCTGAGTCGTGGGGTACTGCCGGTGTTCTAAAACATATCTGGGTGGCGAGTTCTGGCGGTGGCGGTGTGGGCGATTTTTCTGAAAACGGTGGTAAAATCAGGATATATATAGATGACGATACGACGGCTGTCGTGGATTTATCGCTCAACGATTTCTTTGCGTATGCATCTCAGGGTGGAGAATACGCAACTCGGCGTATTGGCCGCACGAAGCGCAATACCAGCAATGGCGAGTCGTCCGCCTATCGCTACCTGCATATGCCGTTTCAGAAATATCTCCGTGTCGAAGTAGAAAACACTACTGCAACAGATATTGTATTCTTCGGCTCGGCTGACTACACGCTTGTAAATGATTTTGCGGGACTCGGTTCTCAGCAGCTTGCTTACAAGATGTATAGTGTTGAAGCTGCTGCAGCTTCGCCATACGACGAGCTAACCGTAGTTGACATCAACGGTAGCGGACAGGTGGAGTCACTCTGGATTGCAGTCAATGCTGCAAGTGGTGATACTGGTATTCTCGAGGGTAATGTCGAAGTATATGTAGATGGAGAAACATATCCTTCGTGGCGCTCATCCGGTACGGAAGATGCGTTCAATGGCGGTTGGTATAATGTGCCTGTTGGCGGGTACCCTGCTGGTCGGGCGGGCGACAGTGCTCAGAGCGGACTCGCGATGACGTACTACAGGTTCTTTGTAGATGACCCTATCTTCTTTAGCTCGCATCTCAAGGTCTTGATTCATGCTGGTCAGCCAAACCAAGGTACAATCACTTCAAGTACATTTGGCCTCTCCGGGTTTGCGGGGGTGTGGTCTAATACGGCGGGTAATGTGAACTACCTAGCGGTAGATACGTCTACGACACTCCTAAACGACCAGTTTACTGACACTGCAGGTTCGCTTGATACTGCCAAATGGAATCAGGTTGGTGGTGTGACGCAGGGCCAGGCGACAGGTTCGACGATTACAGTTGCATACGATGGCTCAAGTAGTGGGCAGGATGTGCGTATTGCGCGGAAGAACGCGGTACTACCAACAAATTACTGGGTGGAGACACGAGTGAGAATTACGGATGCGACACATGATGGCCAAGAAGTGTCATTGATAGCTCAAGGCAACTCACCCGATCCATATTTCGGCTCGGCTATACACGTGCAACTAGTAAGGTTTGGCCAAAATAACTGGGTAATACGAGCACGGGATGATTTCGACGAAGTCTTTATCAGAACTATAGGCGGTGGCCGCAACCTTACCAACGTATGGGTGAAGCTTGCGTTTAAAGTGGTTGGAGCTACTGTGACTGCATACTGGGCGCCAGATAGCTCTCCCGTGTGGCAACCGGTTGGTACTTGGGTAACAGGCAAAACCGGTAGCGCGTTCGGTATCGGTACTTGGACGGCGGGTGCTGAATTTGACTATCTCGTTGTTCGTCCATTGCAGACATATACACACTAGCGCTCTTTTCAGCTTTTTCTCAAACAAGCTCGCTACACTACATATAGCTGCAAGATGCAGCTACCTCATCTCCACCTACATACCCACCAAATATGGCCACCTACGAGGTGGTCGTTTGGTTTCTGTGGAATTAGCGCGTTATGTTGACGAGTTTGGTGAGACCGACAGCCAGGAGCCAATACACGACGATAGCGACGATGCTGCTAGTATCGACATAGAAGCGAGTATAGTCTGGTTGGTCGAAAATACCGTAAAACGGTACGACGAAGATCCCACTGAGGTCGTAGACGAAACTAACAAATGGCGTCTCTGGATTGGCGCTGAGCATGAGGAGGACGATACGGAGGGCGAGAAGAGAAGCGATAACGCCAAAAATGTACCAGATGGCGCGCGTCATGATGACACGATTTGTTTTGACGACGGGTTTTTTGGGCTTGTAGCTGCCCCGTGGTTCTGGCATGGGTGTTTGTGCGGGTGTGTTCATAGTTAGCATAAGCGTACCACATATGAGTGCATTTGTCATGGAGGTATACTAGATACATGAGCATGAAGGTGATCCCAAGGCGACTGTGGCTCGTAGCTGGCGCTTTTTTGGTGTTTGTGATGGTAGTAAGCTGCCTAGTTTGGCTGGCTCGGACAGTCCAGGCCGGGCAATTGTTGTGGTTTGATGAACCGCTGATGTACTGGATCCATGCACAGAGTTCACAGGGAGTAACTAGCGTATTGACATTGGCAACACGCATTGGTGGTGGTGTCGGAGTGGCAGTGATGACGGCTGTCCTCACAGGTTGGTTGGTATATCGACGTAGCTACGGGAGAGCATGGTTTGCTGTGCTAAGCATTGCTGGGGCGGGTGTACTCAATGTGTGGCTCAAACTGCTGTTTGAGCGAACACGGCCAGATTTCTGGCAGCATTTGGTATACGAAACGAGCTATTCATTTCCAAGTGGACATGCGATGGGATCTTCTGCACTTCTACTTGTCTGTGTGTTTCTAGCGTGGCGCACACGCTGGCGCTGGTGGCTTGTATGTGGCGGTAGTATATTTGTTCTGCTTGTCGGCGTGTCGCGTATGTATCTCGGTGTACACTACCCAAGTGATATATTGGCGGGTTGGCTCGTAAGCCTCTTGTGGGTATCGACACTATATGGAATTCTCTATGGTCATACGAAGCGAAAGACGATGAGCGGTCATGCATCCAGCATCACATGATATGATGATGTCAGTATGAGCAGGGAAATATTTGGTCAAGTTGCCGTGCAAGATGAATTGCCGTACGACCGTGTAGAGGTGGGTCCGACGAACATCGAACTTGTGCAGCTCAATAGTATCCACGAAGTAGCGCAGTATCGCGCAGAGTATGATCAGGGGGGTATCGAGGAGTTGGCGCGATCTATGATAAGAGACCACGATAACCTCGTGTCTGGCGTTGAATTGGATGATTACCAGATGGTGACTGAGGCACTCGATCTAGGGACGCCTCTGATTGTGAACCGGATCGAGCGTGCCCATATTGATGCATTTTTGAACGATCATGCAGCGCACTATGATACAGTTCCAGAGCAGATCTTGTTTGACGCGGAGTCTGACACTGTTGATGTGAGCGGTAGCGGTCATCGCCGTCGTCGTGCACTACTTCATATTGCCAAGCAGTACGGGTTTGATTCGGATCGTATATATGTACAGTCGGCTGTGTACTGTAATCTGTCGTTTGAAGAGATGCTTGGTAAGCAATTTCGCGAAAATATCTCGGAACGCCCACCGCGTATCGACGAGGCGAATTCGATTGCTCGGTATTATCGACAAAAAGTTCGAGCAGGACAAAAGCCTACTTACAAATCGGTGGCAAATTTTTACTGCGTGGATGAAAAGGTGGTGTCTCGTGCACTTGCCTTTGCCTCATTGCCAGATGAGGTGCGGATATATGCAGAGCGCGACATACTACCATTTAATCTCGTAGCAGATTTCGGCAATTATCCGAAGCATACACTTCGCTCTACTCAACAAAAGTAGCCCATGGCGAGACGCAGGAAGACTATGTAAAGAATGAGTTGCTTGTCATGGCCAATCGGCTTACAAAACATCGGTTTGATGGGGATCCCGTCAAAAAGCTCGATACCATACTGAGTGCTGCACTAGATTCGGTATATACGCAAATGGGTGGGGCTCAAGGAGAGTTATTCTTTGTTGTTCAGGAGCCTGCCAGCACTCGTCGTGCGAAAGGTGTGAATCAAGCGGCGGCAAGGGCGATAGAGTTTTTGCAGATGCTCGAGACACAGGATGAGTTGAACAACGAAAACCGTACGAAGCTTCAAAATATACTTGCAACTCGGGCGATTGCTGCCGATACCGAGTCGGCTATTTCACTTTTTTGATGCTCGATACTTACGTGATGAAATATTGATGTAAAATTTGCCTAAAAACTTGCTGTCTGCAAGATATGTTGCTACATTGACAAAAAGTAAGGGAGTCAGCGATGGGAATCCAGATCCGCTATGAGCACGGGCCAACTCAGGACGAAGCAAACGTATATGATTTGGGTGATTTTAAGGAGTTGCTTGATGAGGTAGACTCGGGATATCATGAGCGCTTCTCGGCTCTCTCTGCCCAAGCAGTGGGTGACGTGCTGGCTACTGCATATTTCAGCGCTAACAGCGATGCGCTTAACGATACGTACCAACACGCACTGTTTAGCGCTTATCTCGAAGATTTACGAGGTACCGATCGACAAGCGCTTCCATATATATTTGGTGTAAGAGCAAAAGAAATAGCCCGGATCCACCGTGTGATGCCGGGTTTGGTTGCGCGAGCAGTCCATCCATTGCTACGTTACGAGAGGCCTGTAGCCACGGGGACTGATACTCATGCCAGTGTCGAAGAGCTCGATCAGGAAGCTGCACCTAATGACTATACTCCGCATCTACATGTTGTGCCGGATATAACAGAGGAGTCCGCCGCTTCTACACCTGCGAGTGTTGTCGATTCTGTTGATATCATACCTGTTTCTGTATCGCAAGAATACGACAATATCCCCCGCTTAAGCGCAGAGGAATATATTAGCCATGGGCTTGAGCAGCAAAAACATAAAGGCTGGCAGAGCTCAGCCAAGCTGTTTTTTGCTGGTGAACTTGCTGCCGAACTGAAAGACGGCCAGGCCAGCGCACTCGCCGCCCATATCTTCGATGGCGCAGATCGGAGTAAAAAGGCGAATCTCGCGCTCGGTGAGCTGCGTAAATGGCACGCGGTTGTACGCAGCGCTGGTATACATTTGGAGCGCCTTGTTTTGAATGATCATCAGGCTGTGCGCTTCGATGATTTAGTAAAAAGCCTGACAAACCCCACTGATAGTCGTAAGTCCTCGGTCGTGGAAATTGTGCGTCGCAAGATGGAGCAGTCGCCCGCTTCACGGTCTATGGACGACGATACGGCAAAGTGTCTTACTGTAGGGCTGATTGCCTCACTCTATGAGCATTACAAATTAGTGTCGGGAGACGACGAGCAAGCATCGTAGGGGGCTGTAGATCGTCGTACTTGGGTGGTATAATAGTTACATAGCACCGCGATACACACTAGCTTTTCCCAGAGCAAAGCGTCCCTCCGGTAGCATCATTCATCGTCTTCGGACTCTGGCTAGAAACGGGCGAGTAGGACGGGCGAACAATCAGAATCGTTTCTCTAAACTGTAATTTGGAGATTTTTGATTATGAATGATGAGCTTTTCCTCAATGAACGAATAGATGTGGTGGCGACGTTTGGCGTAGGGCTGAATCCCTGTGTACCGGTACGGTTTCGGCGTGCGAATGGCCGCGAGGTTACTGTGGAGGAGATTGGCCTCAGGCATCCCACGATGAAGGGGAGACGTACAATCCATGCGTTCGACGTAACGGACGGTGCAGCAGATTATCGGCTGGAGTTTGACACGGAGCGGCTCACGTGGAGATTGACGCGCGAAGGAGATAGGCCATGAATATATACGAGCACTACAATCCCGCGCAGCCACTTGTGATGCATATCGATCTCAATAGTTGCTTTGCTACGGTAGAGCAGCAGGCACGGCCTATGCTGAGAGATAGGCCGGTGGCAGTAGTAAATCGCCGCACCGAGCACACCATGATCGTGACGGCCAGTTACGAGGCTAAGAGGGCCGGTGTGATGCTCGGCATGAAGCTAAAGGATGCCAAGAAGCTATGTCCGGAACTTGTAGGGGTGGAGAGTGATCCACCCAAATATCGCTATGTATATCATCGACTTCTTGACATCATGAACGACTATTCGGCACATGTGCGCATGAAAAGTATCGACGAAGGTGTAATAGATTTTTCGCAGGCACCCAGGGCGATACGGGAAAGGGGGATTGAAGAGATTGGTTACGAAATCAAGCAGCGGCTATGCGATGAGATAGGGCGAGCGATGCGGTGTAATGTCGGAATTGCAACCAATCGTTTCCTGGCTAAGACGGCGGCGAGCTTGCACAAACCGGATGGTCTAGATGTAATAACGGCGCAGAACTTGCGTGAGATATACGCAGGTCTCGAGCTGACCGAGCTTACGGGTATTGCCGCGCGCAACGAAGCAAGGCTGAGTGCGGTAGGTATCACCACGCCGCTGGAGTTTCTGGATGCCGACGAGCAGCTGCTGCGCACTATGGTGTTCAAAAGTATCAATGGCTCGCAGTGGTACCAGCGCCTGCGCGGTTGGGAGGTGGATGATGTAGACTACGCCATGAAAACGGCTGGGCGACAGTTTGTGTTGGATGCGTATAATATGCCATACGAGCAGATACTGAAGCGTCTGCACCACTTGTGTGAAGCGACCGGCAAGAAGATTCGCAGTCAGGGCAAAGTCGCGCGCGGTGTGCAGGTGTGGGCGACGACGCACCGAGAAAAAGGCTCTCCTGAGGCAGCAAGCGGCGGCTGGGAGCAGCGAACGGGTAGTCGCTACTGGCATGCGCGGCACATGAGCACTATGCCGTTTTTCTCTGATCAGGCTATTTATGAGCAAGCCAGGCAACTGTTTGTCGGTGCACCACCGCTGATCCGCACAATCGGCGTGACGCTGTATGAGCTGAGCGATGACGAAGATCCGCAGCTGAGCTTGTTTGGCGATGAGCTGGCGCGCGAGCATGCGCTAGTGGGCGCGGTAGACGAGATTAACAGTCGCTACGGCAAACACGTGATTCATAGCGCCGATACGCTGGGTATGTATCAGGCGATTGACGAGAAGATCCCTTTTGGTAGTACGAGGTATTTATAGTTCTTTGGCGGGGTCACGATTTTCGTAGAAGCTGAGGTAGAGATCGTTTAGCTGGGCTTGGTGTTTGGCGACAGCAGCGTCGGTGGGATTGAGTATGTCATGGCCGATGCCCATGTCGGCTGCGAGGCGAGTCTGGCGGAATGAGGCTTTGCTGTTTTTTGCAAGGCTTTGTGCAATGCGGTGAGCTTCGTTGAGATCGATTTGTGTGTCTTTTTCTGAAGTCACGACGGCAACATGCTTGAGGTGAGTGGTTGTCAAATCTGAGCGGTAGTTTTCGACAAGTGTGAGGTACTTGGCAAGCGCGCGTACTGAAAAACCTTGAGTAATACGATCTGGTGCCAGGTTCATGCCATAGAGTGTGAGGAGAATCGGTTTTTGCCAGCGCGGTGAGGCACCGGGGGCAATCTCATAAAATGGTGAAAGTACGAGCAGGCGGGAGACGTCATCGATATACTGCGCACCCCATGTAGCAAGATCGGCGCCACCAGATATGCCAACAAAACCAATCGAATCGCCGAGGCCACTGGCAATCGAGTAGCTGTCGCCTACGTACTTCGTGAGTTCTGCTAGTGTGACGTCGCTTGTTGCTTCGGGATTTTTAGTGGTGCCATGCTGCGGTGCGAGCGGAACGTAGACATTGTAGCCTGCGTCGTAAAATGTCTTGGCAAGCTCGGAGTACTGAGAAGGGCAGGAGGTGATACCGTGGAACATGACTACACTGCGAGCGACTTTTTTGTCATGGACATAACTTCGTGACTCGCAGCCTTGTTCGAAATTTGTCTGAGATGAGTCGGTTTTTTGCTGGGTGATGATACGAGCGATAGCCGTCTCGTATGATAGCTTTTCGGTATGAACTTGCTGAAGGTTGCTGCTGCGGTGAGGGATAAAATACAAGATGAGGAATGCGGCAAGGGCAAGGCCTACCAAGCCCATGAGGGTGATAAGTATATATGTCATAGTTTTTCTACGTGTAGTCTGGTGCACACTTCCAGAGTATCACGCAATTGTATCGGAAGCGCAAGCATTTCGGCGTATACTAGAGCTATGAACAAAAAAACAATTGGATTTTTCGCTGTACTTGGTATGACGGTTGGATCTGTCGTTCCGATGCTTTTTGGTGATTATAATTCGTTTGATGCATGGTCGGTGCTGGGCGGCCTCGTGGGTGGTATCGTCTGTATCATGCTCGGTGTTTGGGCGGGCAAAAGATTCGGTGACTAATCAGCTTACGAACCGACCACGGTATGTTGTCGCGGTAAGTGGCGGCGTGGATTCGGTCGTGCTGCTCCATGCATTGCTCACGCATCACAGCTCGGACGTAGTGGTCGCGCATGTAGATCATGGGATTCGTCCAGATAGTGGTAAAGATGCACAGTTTGTCCGCAGTCTTGCGAAGCGGTATGGAGTGCCATTTGAAATGACGCGCCTTGCCCTTGGTGAGGGGGCAGGTGAGGATGTGGCGCGACGTGAGCGCTATGCGTTTTTGCGCCAGGTAGCCGAGCGCTACGGCGGCGTGATCGTAACGGCCCATCATGCAGATGATGTCGTGGAGACGGTCGCGATTAATCTACTACGTGGTACGGGCTGGCGTGGGCTGGCGGTATTTGGCGCCGACGATATCTATCGGCCTATGACAGTATGGTTTAAGCACGAAGTTGTCGACTATGCTAAGCGACATAACTTAGAGTGGCGTGAAGACAGTACGAATGCCAGTGACAAGTACCTGCGTAATCGTCTACGTAAGCAAGCGCAGCACTTGCCGCTCGACACGCGGCTAGAACTACTAGCGCTTTGGCGACGCCAGCATGAGCTGAAGCGTGACATACTGCATGAATCGCACCAGCATGCGAGTTTTCGGCGCTACCCATATATTATGATGCCGCCAGCGGCTGCCATAGAGGTGCTAGCACATACGCTCGGTATAGCACTTACCCGGCCGCAGCTTCATCGTGCGCTGCTAGCGATCAAGACTGCGAAGTCTGGCGGCGAGTACCATCTTACGAAGCGGTATTGTTTGTGTTTTACGACCGACGAGTTTCGTATCGAGGTTCGCAAAAAATGATATACTAGTACTAGTGGGATTATAATTTGTACTCTTAGAAAACCAGAAAGGAATCACGGCTGATTTTATGGCGGCGAAAAAACGTCCAAATCCGAAAAAAAATTCTAATATGACAAACTACCTACGTTTGTCACTGTTCTGGGCTATTGTGATCGTGATCGCCTTGTCGCTGGTAGCTATCTTCTCGCCACCAGAGCAGCTTAAAGAAGTCCCGATCTCTGATGTGGTTCAACGTGCCAACAAGGGCGAGATTGCACGCATCGAAGGCCAGGGCGGAGATCTGAAGATTACGCCGAAAGGCCAAGATAAGCCGACCGAGACAACCTATATCCAGGGTGGTATTGGTACATTACTGCGCGACGACACGCTGACCGAGCAAGCCAAGGCAACCGTTATTGATGACAAAGCGCCATCAAATACTAGCGATATCATCTGGAATATGGCGATTATCTTGATTCCAACCATCGTGATTATCGGTTTCTTCATGTTTATGATGCGCCAAGCCCAGGGTCAAAACAATCAGGCAATGGGCTTCGGTAAGAGCAAAGCTAAGCTGTATGGTCTCGACAAAGAAAAAGTTGTATTCGCCGATATCGCTGGCAATGATGCTGCCAAGCAAGATCTCGAAGAGGTCGTAGATTTTCTGAAGAGTCCGAAGAAGTACGAGCAACTTGGCGCCAAAATTCCAAAAGGTGTGCTGCTGGTGGGTAATCCGGGTACTGGTAAAACCATGCTGGCACGTGCGGTGGCGGGCGAAGCGAACGTGCCGTTCTTCTCTATTTCTGGTTCTGAATTCGTCGAAATGTTTGTGGGTGTCGGGGCTTCTCGTGTGCGAGATTTGTTCCAAAAAGCCAAGAAGAATGCTCCGGCAATTATCTTCATCGATGAAATCGATGCTGTCGGCCGTAAGCGCGGCAGTGGCATGGGCGGTGGTCACGATGAGCGTGAACAGACGCTCAACCAAATCCTGGTCGAGATGGATGGCTTCGAAACTGGCACAAATGTGATTGTACTTGCTGCAACTAACCGTGCAGATGTGCTCGACCCAGCACTGCTGCGTCCGGGTCGTTTCGATCGCCGTACAAATATTATGCTTCCAGAGCGTAAAGACCGTGAAGCTATCCTGAAAGTGCATTTCAAAAACAAGCCTACCGAAGATGGTGTGAATCTCGACAAACTGGCTGCCAAGACCGCAGGTTCATCTGGTGCAGACTTGGCAAACATCGCCAACGAGGCTGCGATCATCGCTGCGCGCCGTAACAGCAAGAAGATTAGCAATGCGGATCTTACCGAAGCGTTCGAAAAAGTCGCCATCGGTCCAGAACGCAAAGCCAAGGTGATGGGCGACAAAGAAAAAGAGCTCACAGCTTACCATGAAGCCGGCCACGCCATTGTTGGGCATGTATTGCCAGACAGTGACCCAGTCCACAAAGTCACGATCATCCCGCGTGGTGGCACGGGTGGTGTAACATGGTTCCTACCGCCAGAAGACAAGAGCTATACCAGTGTCTATGAGTTCAAAGATATCCTGGCACGTGCGATGGGCGGTCGAGTAGCCGAAAAGATTCTCTACGGCGACGATGGTATTACAACTGGCGCCGGTAGCGACCTGCGTAAGGCGACCGAGATTGCGCGAGACATGGTGATTGAGCAGGGTATGGGTACTAAACTGCGCGACCAAGTATTCCACGAAGATAATGGCGGCATGGTATTCGACAAAATTACCCACGAGCGCCCATACAGTGACGCGACTGCCAAGCTAATCGACGAAGAGGTCGAGGGTCTCATCAAAGAAGCTGCTCATCGCGCTGAGTTGGTGATTACGCAGAATCGTAAGAGTCTTGATACGCTCGCCAAGGCGCTACTCAAAGAAGAGACACTCGAAGAAACAGCTGTCGACGAAGCGCTCAAAGATGCCACACTACCAAAAGAGGCTAAGCTGCACGCCTAAAGGTACATCAAAATGGGAGTTCGAGCAGCAGTACTACGCATGAACAAGCGGCTTAGCATTCAGCTAGCCGCTGCGCTTTTGGCGAGTGCCACCTTGCTATCAAGCGCGCTTGGGTTGTTTCGCGATCGTCTGTTGAATGGTATGTATTATGATACATATAAAGTGGGTATCGATGCCTATACGGCTGCATTTACGGTGCCAGATTTCATGTTTTTCATACTGGTGTCAGGTGCGCTGAGTGTCACGTTTATACCCGTACTCAATCAGCGCCTCGCGACAGGCAACAAGAAGTCTGCCTGGCAGCTCAGCTCAAGTTTGATAAACTTCATGGCACTGATTACGCTGATTGCGAGCGTACTCATTATCATTTTTGCCGATCCTATCCTGCGTTATATCATCGCGCCAGGACTGAGCGAGTCTGGTATGGCGCTGGCGGTGAGTATGATGCGCGTGATTGCAGTCAACCCGTTCTTGTTCGCGATCGCGACAGTAATCGCAAGTATGCAGCAAGCAGTGGGGCGCTTCGCATTCTTGGCGCTGGCACCGACGATTTATAACATCGGTATTATCATCGGAGCGTTGTTCTTTACGAGCGGTATCACTATCTTTGGTGTCCAGATATTTGAGGGTGGTATCATGGGTGTTGCGCTGGGCGTGGTACTTGGGTCGATATTGCAACTCATCGTCAGCTCGATTGGTCTGATTGGGCTTGGATTTGACTACGAATTCAAGATTTATTGGAAAAACAAAGGTTTTCGCCAGGTATTGAAGCTCTTGCCTCCACGTTCGTTTGATCAGGGAATGGACTACGCGGTAAGTCTGGTAGAGATGAACCTGGCGAGTCGCATGACCGAGGGGACGTTGCGCGCATTTCAGCAGGCGACGACACTACACTTGGTACCGATCAATCTCATCGGCGTGGCTATTAGTACGGCTGCTTTCCCCAAGATGACCGAGCGACTTGGACAAGGTCGACCAGACCTCTTTCGGGATGAGCTGCAGGGCGTGCTACGAGTGATTATATGGATTGCACTGCCAGTATCGTTGATTACTTTTTTCACGCGTGGCTATCTGGTTAATTTCATCAACAATGGTGGTGATGCGCTGATGTCGATGCTGTTGGGTATTCTTGTGGTAGCAATTCTCTTTCGTTCGATTTATCATATCGCGGCTCGTAGTTTTTACGCACAGCAAGACACCAGGACGCCACTCTATATTTCAATTGTAGCAATCTCTCTTAACATCATCCTTGCGATTTGGTTTACGTTTACACTGGAGCTCGGCGCGGCAGGGCTTGCGGCCGCGCAGTCGATTGTAGCAGTGGTCGAGGTGGTAATACTTTTCATGGTGATGTCACGGAGAATACCGGGCCTGTTTGGTAATGGTTTTTGGAGTGCAGTACTGCGTATGGCAAGTGCCACAGGGCTTATGTCACTTGTTACTTATTTTATGGTAACGTCGTTTCCACTTGGTGCGGGGGACAATAGTTTTCTTGCGAGTTTTCCGAAATTCTGCCTCATTGTCGCGGTAAGCCTGGTGGCCTATGTCATGCTAAGTCAGTTGATGTCGCTCCAAGAAGCACGTCCTGTCGTTAGGCGTGTCAAACGGGTCTTCTTTGGTCGTACTCGCTAGCATTTACCCCTATAAAATGCTATAATAACACCATATAATTATGGATCAGTCACGCATACGAAATTTCTGCATCATCGCGCATATCGACCACGGCAAAAGTACCTTGGCGGATCGCATGATGGAGATGACGGGGACGGTCCAGAAACGCGATATGAAAAGCCAGCTGCTCGACAGTATGGAGCTGGAACGCGAAAAAGGTATTACGATTAAACTCGCACCGGTTCGCATGCAGTACAAGGGTAATGATCTCAATCTTATCGATACACCAGGACATGTCGATTTCAGCTACGAGGTGTCGCGTAGTCTTCAGGCCTGCGAAGGAGCGATCCTGGTTGTCGATGCCAGTCAGGGAATACAAGCCCAGACGCTGGCGAACGTTTACTTGGCGCTCGAGGCTAACTTGACTATCATACCAGTGCTAAACAAAGTCGATTTGCCAGCAGCTGACGTGCCGCGTGTCAGCAAGGAGGTCATCAATCTGCTTGGCTGTGATGAATCTGATATCCTCAAGATTAGTGCGAAAACTGGTGAAGGTGTGCCAGATGTACTCGATGCGGTAGTGGAGCGTGTCAAGCCGCCACTTGGTGATATGGCCGCACCCACGAGAGCATTGATTTTCGACAGCTACTACGACGACTATCGCGGCGTCATCTTGTATGCTCGGGTAGTGGACGGCACAATTCGAAAAGGTGATACGATCCAAATGATTGCAACCGGTGCCGATGGCTTGGCGCTGGAAGTAGGTGCGCTGAGTCCAATTATGAAATCAGAATCAGATATTGGTACTGGAGAAATTGGCTATATTGTCACAAATCTCAAGACTACCAGAGACGCACGCGTAGGCGATACGATTACCGTCAAGCGAGCGCACGCCGATAGCCCACTACCTGGTTATCAGCACGTAAAGCCGTTTGTCTATGCGGGCTTCTTCCCGGTGAGCAACGAAGAGTATAACGATCTCAAAGACGCCGTCGAAAAACTCAGTCTCAGCGATAGTGCTTTGCAGTTCGAGCCCGAGAATTCGCCGGTGCTCGGTTTCGGCGTACGCATCGGTTTTCTAGGCCTGCTCCATATGGATATTGTTCGCGAGCGGCTGGAGCGTGAATACAATCTAGACCTTGTCGTCACCAATCCCAGTACCGACTATCAGGTGACATTAAATAGCGGCGAAGAGATTGATATCAAATCAGCCTCCGAACTGCCCGTCGTCACGAAAATCGCAGAAATCCGCGAGCCATGGATAAATGGCGAAATCGTGGTGCCAAGCGAGTATATCGGCGCGGTGATCCAGCTGATCGTGAGCAAACGCGGTTTGCAAAAAAACCTGAGCTATATCGATGAGCGGGCGCTGATCAGTTTTGAAGCGCCACTCGCGAATCTGCTGACTGACTTCTATGATCAACTCAAAAGTGTGACAAGCGGCTACGGCAGTTTCAACTACGAACTAAGCGGCTACAAGCCTGAAGATTTAGTGCGAGTTGATTTCTATGTGGCGGGCGAGATGGTGGATGCACTCAGTGTGATGGCTCACCGAAGCGAAAGCCAAGGGCTTGGGCGAGAAATAGTGAAGAAATTAAAAGATGTGGTACCGCGCCAGAGTTTCCAGGTGAGCCTGCAAGCGGGTATTGGGGGCAAATTCATCGCCCGCGAAGACATATCTGCCTATCGCAAAGATGTGACAGCCAAGCTTTATGGTGGAGACGTATCGCGTCGTAAGAAGTTACTTCAGAAGCAGGCTAAAGGAAAGCAGCGGATGAAGCGGTTTGGTAAGGTTGATATCCCGTCCGAAGCGTTCACTGTCATGCTCAAGCGGGACTAGCCGCACCTTTTGAAAGATTAAAATTAAGAAGTGGCGCGCTGTAACAGGCGACTTAGGATCGTGTCGAAGACTTCTTCGCGCGAGGCATCGCTATTGATCTCAATCAAGAGGCCAAGTTTGCGGTATTCTTCGATAACTGGGAGGGTTTTGCCGGTAAATTCTTGAATGCGATTGCCGAGAACCTCATGTGAGTCATCGGCACGCAGTTCACGGTCGCCAATTTCTTTGGAGGCGTCGAGCCGGCGATAGATCGTTTCTTCATCGATCGTCAGGTAGAGTACGGCTTTTGTCGGATGGTCACTCGCCTCCGTGGCTGCAAGTACACCTTGTTCCTCGCCGATCCAGCGCCCAACAGAGCTGAGGATAAGCGGCCGACCGGCAAATTCTTTGCGCGAAAGGTAAGGAGTAACAATACGCATATATTCATCGGTGGGAAATAGTCCGCCAGATTCTTGGATAGCAATCTGCTCTGGTGTGCGTGGACTACCACGGAGAATTTGGCCCCCACTGAGCGTCACGCCACCGAATAGCTGGGCTAGTTGATGTCCATGTGTATCTTTGCCGGCAAAGGGCAAGCCAAAGATGTTGATACTCCCGCTTCCGAGCCACTGCTTGACAGTTGCGAGCTGGTTTTCTGATAAAGAGGATTGCATTACTATAGATAGTATAGCAAAATGCTGGTCTTTTGAACAAGTTGCGCTACTTGCGGTTAGCGTGTTTTGCGCGTGTAACGGCGAGAGTCGCTGCGAGCACTACGACAATTGCGACGATGAGCGGCAAAATGATGCTAAACGAGCCAGATGTGACGAATCCTAGAAACGAGCCTGTATCTGGTGTGCCAGGTTGGGTGGTGCTAGACTGAGCAGCGGTAGCAGCACAGGTGCCATAATTGCCCGCACCGTATGCATTTTGGTCGACATTTTGACAGTTATAGTTACCTGTTTGATTTGTGTCCATACCTTTTTTACAACCCTCTTAGCCCTGAATCTATTGCTATCTTACCATAATCGCTATATTATAAAAGCAGTTTAGTAGTAAGTGAGGAAAACATGTTCGGACTCGGTACACCAGAATTAATCATCATCTTCTTAGTTATCCTGCTGCTTTTCGGAGGCCGCAAGCTGCCAGAACTCGCCCGCAGTGTTGGTGACTCTATGAAAGAACTTCGTAAGGGAATGAATGATGACACAACGGCGAAGAAAAAAGACACCAAAACAGAATCAGACGACGCTAAAAAGTCAGTCTAGTTCTGCTGAGGATCAGCAGACCTTTCTCGAACATCTATACGAGCTCCGTTCGCGGTTGTTTTGGATAACTGCTTCGTTGATTGTGACATCGGCAATCGGCTTCCAGTATAAAGACACGTTAGTGAGCTTTGTCATGGCTCCACTGCACGGGGAGAAGCTTGTCTACCTAACTCCAGGGGGTGGATTTAGCTTTATATTTACCGTGTGTTTGTATTTTGGTGCTTTTGTCACAATACCCGTGGTCGTGTATCACATCTATCGTTTCTTGCAGCCAGTGCTTGGACGAACATCCCGCCGACTTGTCGCAGCGATCTTACTGCTTTCGGCATTGCTTGCACTGAGTGGGGCGGCATTTGGGTACTATATTGCAGTACCGGCGGCTATTCAGTTCCTAACAACATTTGCTGGCGATGCTGTCACGCCAAACCTGACGGCTGAGTCATATCTCGGCTTCATAGTGGCGTATATGTTAGGCCTCGCTGCGCTGTTTCAGCTGCCACTATTGCTCTATATGTTTGATCACGTACGGCCGTTTCCTCCCGGCACGCTACTATCGTCGCAACGCTTCGTCATCGTAGGCGCTGTCATTGCCGCGGCACTCATTACGCCGACACCAGATATCGTGAATCAGATGATTGTAGCGCTACCTATCATCTTGATTTATCAGTTAGGGGCTATTGCAGTCTACGTGCGTCGCACTGCGGGGCGCAGACGGGCAGCGCGCGCAGTGACGCAGCCCGAAGAGACCGCAGAAGACCCAGTGGCACTACTGGAGCCTGAGCATACTCTACCGGTCGAAGCAGCTGAGCGGGCGCAAGAGCAAATACAAGAAGTATCTCCTCCAGCTGTTCAGGCTGACGCACCAGCAAAAGCGCCGGCACTGCAATCGAGCACGCAAGCAGCATTGTCATTACCACGGCCCGTTACACGTGCGGGTGACATCGCTCGCCCTACTGCTATGAGACGAAGTCTCGACGGATTTACGCGACGACCAACTACGATTCCTGCGCGGCAAGTTGCCCAGGAGTCTCAGCGTCGTCCGTCACGCTCTATTGATGGTCTATCCCTCGTATAGTGGGCGTACGGCTATAGGCATATGCGTTTTCGTGGTATAGTAAGTGTATAAGTAGCACTAAAATAAAAAAGGAATTTTATGTCAGTAAAAACAGATTTCGCCGCGATTTTGAGCCAGAAGATGGATCGCAAAGATTTCTTGAGGAATGTAGCAATCGGACTTGTGGCAGTGACAGGTGTGACAACAGTTTTGCGCACGTTTGCTCCTAGGCCGGCTGATACTAATCAGCGTGTTTCGGCTGTACCGCAGGGATATGGCGCAGCCGCCTATGGTGGTGCCGAAAAGAAAACAAGCTGATGAAATACTACTTGCTTGTCATTGCAATCGCATTTATGGCTGTCATGGTGGCTCGGCTCGTGATGCCAAGCCGCGACATAGACAACTAGCCTAGTTGTTGAGACTTGAGCTGAAACTGTCTTTTGTCTGTTGCAAAGTGTCGACTGCAGTGTCTTTTGTCTGGCTCAGCTCTTGGGACACTTCGTCCATCTGATCACTTACTTGTGAAGCTGCAGTCATTGCCTGATTAACCAGATCGTCTTTTACTCCCGACAGCTCGTTATTAAACTGCTGTGCGTCGCTAAGGAAGCTTCCTAAATCGCTCAAAAAACTCATATAACTCTAGTATAGTACTGAGCTGCACATCATGCAAATGCTAGCACTCTATTTGCCTGAGTGCCAAAAAGTGCTACAATGTAAGTATGACCGATCGCCAATTGCAGATTCTTATCGCGATAGTGGAGCAATACGCCGAAGTCGCATCGCCTGTTGGTAGTGTTACGCTTGCTAAACTGTTTGGCGTCTCGAGTGCGACAATTCGTAGCGAGATGGCTCGTCTTGAGCAGGCTGGTCTGATTACTCAGCCACATACCAGTGCAGGGCGTATCCCGACGGACAAGGGTTATCGGTTCTATGTAAACCAGATCACCGAGCAGCAGTATGTGCCACAACTCCCAGCCTTCGATCGCAGTGCGAGAGCCATCGAAGCACGCGTTACAAGCAGTAATCGAGCTGATCAGGCTATTCGTAGTGCTGTTGATAGTCTTGTGGAACTGACACATAATCTTGGTATCGCGACGATAGATGGACAGCTGTACATGAGTGGTATCGGTAATTTGTTTAGTCAGCCAGAATTTATGAATGGTGGTTCAGCGCCACAAGCGGTAGCGCGTCTACTGGATAATCTCGAGCCATGGCTGCGCGAGACAGCTCCTACCGAACCGCTCAGTGTATATATCGGTGAAGAAAACCCGATCGGCAAGGCAAGTGGCGCAAGTCTTGTGATTAGTCGATTTCGATCACCATACAGCGATGCAAGCTACATCGGTGTCCTTGGCTCTACACGTCAGAGCTACGCTCGGGTTATTCGATTAGTCAGCCAGACCGCCGAGATGCTCGAAGAGACATTATAATTTATAGGAGGAAATATGGCAGAGCAAATCCAGCCAGTTGATGATGAAGTAGTAGCGGCGCTTGAGGCGCAGCTGGAAGAGCTGACGACAGACGTACAGCGTACTCGAGCTGATTTCGAAAACTATCGTAAACGTGTTGATGCGGAAAAGGCGGCCATGCGTCAAGCTGGACGTGCGGATGCTATCAAGAAGCTGCTGCCTATCGTCGACACAATTGAGCGAGGCGTAGGACACCTACCAGAGACCCTTGTAGACGATGCGTGGGCGCAAGGTGTAGCGAAGCTACCGAAGACGTTGGCGGGTGCATTGGGTACATTGGGGGTGGAGCGCATTGATGCGAGCGACGGCACCGCATTTGACCCGACGCTCCATGAGGCAATCCAGTTTGACGAAGAGGCCGAGGGTGAGCATGAAGTGATTGCCGAAGAGCTGCAAGCCGGATATCTCCTAGATGGTAGTCCAATTCGTACGGCTATGGTGCGAGTAACACGACGCTAGTTATAGGGATTTAGGGACAACATAAAACAGCCGCTACTTCGCGGCTGTTTTATGTTGTAGTTGATAGCTATTACTCTATCTTTGACTTAAGTAGGTCGTGTAAGTATTGGAACGACGGTACTTCTGCGCGCTGATCGTATCCCATGTGGCCGTCGGCATTTGATCGAGTAATCTTCTTTGTTGTCTGTGGTAGCACGAGTGCCTGCGAACTGATACCCATGCTGCGGAGTTTGTCGCGCATCTGATAAGAGTCGAGGGGGTTAACCCATCGCTCCTGGGCGCCACTCAAGAGATACATACGAGGTGAGCGCGGGCTGGCGAAGAGGGCGGGCGATAGTTCGATGAAATCTGCCATGCATTCGGCAATTTTTTTGGCAGGGATCTGCTGAGGATTGACCCCAAGTGCGGTAGAGGTATTGTCTGCTAGGCTGATCAGCGAGTTAGTAGACCCGATGAGGCTGTCAGAATTGATGAGATTGGCAGCATCAGTAATATTTGAGGCTGAGAAGATAGCTGCTACTGCGCTAGCATTGGCTGTTGATGAAGTGGTCGAATTCGTTGTGCTCTGGGTTCCACTGGCAGCCTTCTCTTGTTGTGACTCTTTCTGGAGTTGTGTGAGCAAGTTGGCAGATGACGTGATAATGCTCACAGTATCAGTTGTTGTAGGGTCATCGTTGGGGATACCCTGCGCGGTGCGACTGAACTGATAGAGTGCGACACCGATAGCGGCAAGTTCGGTTGGTGTAAGCTCTGAAAGTTGTGATTTGATCTGGTCGTTCGAGAGGGAAGGAGCCGAGGTGTCTGTGGTACTTGTGGTAGTGTAGCCAAGCGAATTGGACGCTGTCTGGAGTTTGCCGGCTGCGGTAGGTAGATCTACCAGGCCAACATGGGCGATATTGAGCGCAAGATTGAGGAGTCTGGCACTTTCTGCCGGTGTTAATACTTGGCCGGAGGCGACTTTCTGGGCCAGGGCTGTCGGGTCACCCGACACAAACGCATTGATGATGTCGTTAACGGAGGCAGGGATTTCGCTGCCGAAGCAGCGCGAGTGGTATAGGCCGGCTACCCAACCATCGTACGAATTGAAGATGTCGCGGAATGCATTGGTTGGCGCAGACCAGCCGATAGCCGCCTTGACGCCAGACCTACCAGTTGCGGCAGCGCGTACAGCTAGACTGCCCCCGGCTGAGTCGCCCCAGATAGCGATGCGGTTTTTGTCGATTCCATACTTGTCGGCATTGTCGCGCACGTGTTTGACGGCGCGTAGCACATCTTGCAGCTGCTCATCGACACCGCCCGGCATCAGCCGATATTTAATGCGGAATGAAGTGAAGCCCCATTTGGCGGCTCGTTTTTGAAACGATGGATTGAAATTGCCGTCATCACTGAACCAACCGCCACCGTGTACAAAGATGATAGCGGGTGGTTTGGCGCCCTTGTCTTGTTTGGCTGTGGTTTTTGTGACACGAATTTCTTGATTTCCACCACAGTTATCTATGTAAGAATTGAGATCTGTGCCTGTTGAGGCATTGCGTTTACAGGTAGTTGATGCAGTCGACGTGGTGCCGCCCGCAGCAGCTGTGGCGGCAATTGCGGCATTGAGTACGGATGTTGTGGCGTTACAAAAGCTGACACCATCTGTCTCGACGGTCGTGCCAGAGTATGTCTTGCCGTCTGCCGAGTAACTGCACGCTGCCCCAGCAGCCGCATGTGCTTGGTTGCCTAGTGCGATTGCTATGACTGACGAAATAAATACGAAGGAGACGATGTAGGTGATGAGAGAAGTGCGAGAAAATAATTGTGTAAAAGATAGTTTTTTGTTCATTATATATTTCTGTTTTTTACGCTTATGCTACTCATCATAGCAGAGTCAGCTGGTTTTGCAAATGCTCAACATTTAGAGCTTGCCGTAAGCACCTGCGTCACCACCACGCCACTCAGTAATAGAGGTAGAGTTGGTGAACGACAAACGGTAAAGCCCTATACCTTGAAACATATTTAGCGGCCCTATAACAGGGCTGCTGATGGACTGACTAATGTAGGTTGTGCCATTGACTGCAATATTGAATACATTGCCAATGTTCCAGAATTCGATTAGATCACCACTATTTATTGTAATGCTATAGGTGGCAAGTTGCGTGATAGTGTTCTGTGTCCAACGCCCGGATGTGCGCACGAGTTTGATTGTGCTGTTATAGAACACCGCACCGTAATAGCCGGTGTTGCTTGAGTCGCAGTGTAAGATAATGCCCGAGCCATTTCCAGTCATAGTGCTAGTGATGGCGGCACCATATTGATTGGTGGTGCGCGGCTGTGAATTGTACTTTATGATTGCCTGACCGTCGGTTGTGCCCGCCCATTGCAAGATGCTACTGCTAATATTGACCCCCGACCCAGAGCTTGTGGCTGTAAAGTTGCTGAGACTGTCGAGTGTATCGTTGAATTTGAGCGGGTCGATAACTGTCATGCTGGCGGTGTGCGGCATGAACATTATGGTGTATATCCCTGTATGTAAGAGCCGTACCAGTTTGCACCATCAGAGTAAAAACTGAGAATATCCATTTTGCCAGCCGTAGCCGTGATAGTAGGGGCCCCGAGGGAATTCCATCGCACGCCAGTGAATGTGGCTGATCCATTGCCGGTACTCGTCGCCTGCTTGAGTAGTAGTGTAAATGATTTCCCTGCTGCCACAGCGGGCATAGTGAATACACATGCCGTAGAGGCGGTGAGCGTGGCGGTCTGCACTGTACCGCTCGTCAGACTAATTGTTGACGTGGTTGTTACGGTACCAATCGTCACGACACCTTCGGTATAGTTATTTATGGATGGGTTAGCGAGCGTTTTGTTGGTAAGTGTATCGGTGCTGCTGCGTCCGACAAGTGTATCGGTATTTGCGGGGAACGTATAGGTGTTGCTTCCGCTGCCTGTCAGTGTGACATTTGCGCCGCTGAGTGTCAGGTTGCGCTGAGTCGTCCCGCCACCAAGGGTGAAGCCGTCGGCATTGTTAATGAATTTCTGATTAGATGAATTTTGGACAGGCATAGTCATTCTTATTATAGCGTGAATTGATAAATATTGATTTCTTGTAGTATCTACGGAGGACTGTCAGATGCCATATTGCCGCACCTGAAGTCGTAGAGCTCGGCAGCATCATTTTGCGAGATGAGTACGCCCACATACTGAGAAGAGCTGTTGAATGCCGTCGAAGCACTTCCGAGTAGGGTCGAGTTGAGGTAGAAATAGACGACGTTGCCGCTTGTCACTAGCGCAGTCAGCTCGTCACCGGCCATGAGTGTAGCTGGTAGAGTACCGGAGGTCAGGATATTTGCGTCTGTCGAGGTGGTGGAGTTGGATGTGCCAGTGTAAATACGCCAGTTGCCGCTTGTCATGACTTTGCAAAAGATGCCAGACGTCCCATTGTGCCTAAGTACAATCCCACCGCCGCCATTTGTATCAGCGGACTGGGGTACGCGGTAGAGCTTCACGCGGCCCCAGACGCTGGCATTACTCATAGCTGTGTTGTAGTAGTAGCAGTTATACGAACGGTAGGTGCCGACGCCAGACGGGATAAGTCGTATCTGAGTACTATTGTAGCTCGACACGAGATATGTGCCTGTTGAATAGCTGTGGTCTACCCACCCATCAGATGTAAGATCACGCCCGCTAGTGCCGGTTTGAAATGTATTGGCGTATTCTTGTGTGCCGATTGAACGTAGGTAAGAGCGAGCATAAATACCTTGTGTATATGAGCCGTACCAGTTGGCACCATCCGCGATGAAATGCAAGATATCCATATAGCCTGGAGATGACGTCATAGTGGGTGCACCCGTCGCACTCCATTTGACCCCCGCAAAAGTTGCCGTGCCGCCTCCCGTGCTATCAGCTTGTTTGAGCATCAGCGTAAAAGATTTGCCTGCTGTCGCAGTTGGCATAGTGAATGTACAGGCCGTCGATGCGGTTAGTGTTGCTATCTGTATGGTGCCATTTGTGAGGTTGAGCGTAACTGCCGTACTGACGGTGCCTATCACCACCACTCCCTCTGTAAAATTACTGATGGTTGGATTCGTCAGAGTCTTACTCACGAGTGTATCGACACTTGTTCTACCTACGAGGGTATCACTGCCAGTGGGGAAGGTATGGACATTGCTTCCGCTGCCGGTAATTGTAGCGTTAGAGCCATTCATAGTGAGGTCACGCTGTGTCGTTCCACCGCCAAGTGCAAATCCATCGGCATTGTTGGTGAATTTCTGATTTGCTGCGTTTTGCGTTGCCATGCTTATATCCTCATTATAATGTGATTGATGAAATTCCTGAGACTGTTGAGATGGCGGTAATAGTACTGACTGGTGGGGTAGCCTTAACTATAAATGCACCACCTATAGTTGTATAGGTTGCTGGAGCGCCAGATGTCCGTACGTCTGCCCATGGCACGTTTGTTGAGGTGCTGCCGGTGCGCACCTGAGCCTCGGTCATGATATAGTCGCTAGCGCCACCCACTTCTGCCACTTCTGTAAATCCGGAGCCAGGGTCAACACCTTTGCCACTACCGGTGTCAGTGTCTGAGTTGACAAACCCGACTACGTAATCGTTGACGGTCGGTGTAGCACTGAGTGTTAGGCTCGCAGCACCATCGATACTTAGCGCGTTGTTCTTGACGACTCCTAGTATGGGGGTGGATGTATCATAGCCGGTGAAACCGATAGCTATGACACCGAGGCCGTATGTATTCATGTTATCGGACGCACGCATCGTCAAAGTTCCGCCGCCCGTCACCGTCGCGTAGAATATGCTGAGTGCAGCCTGATCTGTCGAACTTGCTGTTGTATTATCGATAGTTGTCACAGATGAAATTGTTGCGGTGCCGGATTGTTGGGCAATAGAAAGTATATTTGATGCTCCGCTGGGGCTTTTGGTTGCGGTCACGCACATTACTAGTAGCGTGCCTGTACTGATGGTGCCGAAATTTGCATCATAGGTGTGACGGCCGAGTGTGGTCGAGCTTTCGGCGCCATTATAGACAAGAGAGTATGTGAGTGCCATGCTATCTATAGACCTATGTGACGTTGATATTTCCCACTGAACTGGCGACCACCCAGTCTGTGTTGGCGGTGATGCAGATTAATTCCACACTATCGTAGCGATTGGTGCTATCGAGGCGCCCACCGGTGCCGGTAGTCGTATCCGTGTTGCCAAAGTGAATTACCTGACTGGCGTTTTGCGCGATACGCCAACCGCCTGCACCTTTGCCTGTGATTCGTACAGATTTACCGACGGCGGCGCTGGAGGGCAAGGTAATGGTGACGAGTGTAGCATTGCTGGCGATATAGCCCATCCCAGTAGCTGCGGTTTGGCTGGTGCCAGTGACTTCTGTCCATGCCAGACCGCTGCCACTTACAGCGCTATCTACATAAGCTTTTGTAGCGGCGTCTTGGGCGTCGGTTGGATTTGTGACGTTGATGAGGCGATGGGACTGCATGCTAATAGTCGAGGTGCTAAATAGCATCAAGTCATGAGTACCAGTACCCGTACCATTTGTAAATTCAATATGACCAATTGGAGCAAGAGCCTCGTTGAACTGGGAAGAAATCTTCAATCCTGTCGCATTTCCTGCGCTCAATGCTAGAAATGACGCATTACTCCAGGGAGTACTATCCCTGTTTGCGATAACGAGCGCACCATCTTGTGCAAGAACCTGAGGGTCGGCCGATAACTGCCAGATCTGGCTACCCGTAGGTGTAGTAGTGGTACCGGTATGGTCAATCGTAGCCTGAAACGCGCTGACCCTCATGTCATAGGTATAGTAGCTGTCGTTAGGAATCGCAAAGTAGACAATAGCACTTTTGTCGGTCTGGCCGTATACAACGATATCCATCTTAGTGAGCGCCTGTGTGACGTGCCCCTGACTAAAGACGGTGGCGGTAATTGTCGTACCGTTGAGGCTACTAGAGCGGTTATTGAGGGTGATGTTCCAGTCTGCCACGCTCTCTACGCCAACCCAACCACCGAGGCGTCCAGTCAGTTTGAGTGTTGCGTAATTGCCGTTGTCGTCAATGGGCAGGGTGGCTATTTTGAAATATATCGTGCCGCCAGTACCGCTATAATCACTTTTGGTTACGATTCCCATTAGTTTGACAACGCTTGCATCTGTAGCGGCGGTGTTGCCATTGATTTTTACGGTTCCAGTACCTTTTGATACTAGATTCAAGTCAATATTCGTGTCGTCACCTCGCGCGGCGATTTGCGGAGCTGTCCCTGTGGCGGCATTTGTGATACCGATTTCGTTTACTGCAGATGTAGTGGTAGTAAAAACGATCTGCTCGTTACCGTTGTTGTCGGCTATAGAGCCGCCTGAAGTGAGCCGCGGAGTGGTAAGCGTTTTGTTTGTTTAGTGTTTCGCTGCCCGCTAGCGTGGCGAAGTCACCGTCGCTCAATGCTGTATTGAACTGTGCAGTTGTACCGGTGATATCGGCGGCAGTGATACTGGCGAAAGCACCTAGTGCCGATGTACCGGCAGATTTGAGAAACTGTCCCGATGTACCAGGTGCAATCGTCTGGTGTGCACCTGTTGCAGTAGTGCCGGCCGCGATAATTCCGTAGGCGGTTGTCGAGGTTGTTCGCCCTGTACCACCTTGTGCTACTGTAACTGCAGCGCTGCTTGTCAATACTGTCGCGGGTATTTCGTCGGCCACACGCCATTTGCTAGTAGCGGCGTTCCAGATAAAGTCGGTATCTAGGCGGTTGGTGCTGACTGTAGTGGTTGGCAGTGGTTTGGTTGAGGCTTCAAATGACGTACCCCAGGTAATGGCGCGCGCGGCTGTACCAGTAATAGAGATGCGTATACGTTGCCCGTCGACAGGTGTACCTGTCAGCCCGGATGTCATACTAGTGATGGCTTGGGCAAGTCCAGTGACGATAAATACGTCGCCGTTGTCGGTGTTGATGACCGGCGTGGCACTTTGGGTGACAGTGACAACGCGCGGGTTGATACGTTTATTAATAAGTGTCTGAGACGTAGTGGTACCTACCAGAGTCAGGTCGGCGTCTGGCAGAGTGATAGTGCGTGTGTTTGATGCGCTAATACCTGAAAGTTCAAACCTGGCCTGTTTGGTCGTGTCGCCATTGTCTTGCAGAGTAAACGTACTATCACTAAAGGTGCTGGCAGTGCCTGGTGTTTGCCATGTCGGCAACCCGCCCGACACAGTCAATACTTGGCTACTGCTGCCGATTCCCAGACGAGTGAAATAACCGCTGGCGTCGCGGTAGTATGTGTCGCCTGTTGCACCACTGGCATCGTTGTATAGGGCAACTTTTTTGCGAGTTGTGCTTGACGTCTGTGTAAGATAGAGATTATCGCCGGCGAACTCCATCGCTCCGATTTCGGGCGTTGTGAGTAGAGTGCCAGAAGTGAATTTGAGTGGTGCGCCACCTGTGCCGGCTGTGCCGCCACGGATTGTGACGTTTTTGTGGCCACCGTTTTCTGAACTATTTGTACCACTATCGTAGTGTTCTTTTTGCAGATATTGCCGCAGGATGTCACCCCAAGTGCCATCGTCACTATTGACAATCGGTAGGCGTTGATCGGCCACTAGGAGAATTCTCCTCTGAAGATACTACGTAATACACCCCCATATATGATGACACGGGCAAAGATTGCCACTACACTAGTGGTATTTGCTCTGCTGTACTGTAGCATAGGCTCTTATAGTATAAGCTCTATTGCGAAAAATAGGTAGGCTTGAGGGTATCTGAGAGCCTATGGGCTTAGATTTTACCCCACGCACCCGCGTCGCCACCCCACCACTGAGATATACGACATGATGATGCAAATGACGTGCGGTATAGGCCAATGCCTTGGCGACGTTTAGTGGCGCCTATATTTGCTCCACTAATTGTTGTTGATATACGAATAGTCCCGTTTTGGGCAACATAAAAATTTTCGCCTATATTCCATGCCGAGAGCGTATCGCCACTTGAGACGGTGCCACTCCACTCGGCATAACTCACATCCTGAGAGCCACCTATGTTTTGCAACCAGCGACCGGTATTTGAAACCAATGCTATACGGTCACTTTCGAATAATACTCCATACCAACTCGTTAAGGAGGCATCACAGTGGAAAATTAGTCCCGATGCGCGGCTAGCGTTCATGTAGCTCCCTGCGATTCCGGCTACATATTGATTGTTTGTTAAAGCTGAAGTGTTGTACAGGGCAGTGGCTGTACCATCGGTTGTGCCATTCCAAAGCGCCTCGCCGCCAGACGCGCCAATTCCACTGCCGGTTGATGTCTGGGTGAAAGATCCAAGCGAATCAAGTGTGTCGATTGTCTGTGTGCCTCGCTCCCACACAAGCTTTGTTCCGTTGTATACCCGGTCTAAGGAGCTTGCCCCGAGACGAATTGAGCCTGGGGAGACCTGCGAGATATCATTTGTACCAAGTTTAATCGACATCTAGGACTCCTTATCCTGATATAAAATAGAGGGTATTGTTGTCTTTTGTGCCAATCGCATCGTACTGTGCCTGCGTGCCGCGCCAGACAGTCGTAGTTGTTGAAGTGCCGTTGACTGATCCCTGTACGTAGCCAGCGGCAAGTTTGGAGAGTGCGATGGCGGCTGACGCGTTGATATCTGCATTCACAATGCTGTTGTCTGCTATCTTTGCAGATGTCACCGAGCTGTCGGATAGGGACGAGGTGCCTATATTTGTAATAGTGTTAGCGGTTGCATCAATAGTTTTATTGGTAAGCGTCGCAGTAGAGTTCGCGGTGAGAAGACCGGAGCCATTTACAAGTACATTGCCCGTACCTTTTGGCATGAGATTTATGTCAATATTTGTGTCGGAACCCTGTGCATATATACTTGGCCCTGCTCCTGTGGCGCGATTCTGAATTTGAAGGTAGTTGACGGCGGATGCATTACTGTAAAAATCTATGATCCCCGTACCCGTTGTGCGATCCTTTATGCGATCAGTCCATATGGCCGGCGTACCTAGTTCGCCAAAGAGTTGGCCGCCGCCTCTGGGAAGAAAAGTGCTCGATAGAAGTTGCGAGTCAAACCCAAGCAAAAACACCTGAGAGATACGCGCACCAACAGAAGATGATACGTTAAAGTTTGTGAGCGACACGCGTAGCTTAGTGATACCGGTAGACCCAGCATCGCCCGAGCTCCAAGTGAGTCCGGTAGTCTGATTCGTGGTGTTTAGTATGGTTGACCATGATGTACCGTTGTATGCTTCAAACATTACGTTTTGTCCACGACACCAGTCAGTTTGTTGAATACCAAACCTAATACCCCAGTAAAATGTTCTGTAAAGAGAGATTTCATAGGAGACAGTATCACTTGTAGACGAGTAGGCAGTGACTGTTTCATAGGTGGCATCTGGGGTAAAGAATGGGGAAGCATTGTTGCCATCGGCAGCATAAGTAGAGCCGTTCAGGAGGACTTTAACCGTACCGCCACGGTTGTTGTTATACGCAATGTCGTTGTAGGCGTGCGGTATCGGCACAAACCATTCGGACTCCGGATGACTATATAGTGCATTGGCTGCAAACGCGCCAAACATCTGACCATTACCCACATCAGCTGAGCCGACTAAAGGATACATATTGACGGCGCTCAATGCATTTTTGACTGTGGTGCCGGCGGCTATGTAAGTTGGCTTTGTAACTGCTGCCCAGGAGATGTTCGAGAGTGTATTTGTGCTACCATCTATAGATTTATTGGTTAATGTGTCAGTCGAGCTTGCTGTCGGGATATTTACTCCGTTTGCTTGTATACGGCCAGTACCTTTCGACACGAGATTAAGATTGACATTTGTGTCTCCACCTTGGGCGGCAATCTGGGGCGACCCGCCTGTAGCGGCGTTGCTGACATTGAGCTCGTTGACCGCGGAAGCCGTAGTTGTGAACACAATCTGTTCGTTGCCATTGTTGTCTGCAATATAGCCACCCGAAGCAAAACGTGGAGTGGTGAGCGTGGGGCTTGTGAGCGTCTTGTTGGTCAATGTCTGTGTTGTGTCTGTGCCGACTACTGTAGTATTGGCGTTTGGAAGTGTATACGTGCGAGTTGTGCTAGCACTGATGCCGCTCAGCTCGAACTTGGCTTGTTTGGTTGCATCACCGTCATCTTGCAATGTAAACGCAGTGTCACTGAAAGTGGTTGACTGCGCGGTCGGTGTCTGCCAGCTCGGAAGGCCACCAGACACAGCAAGTATCTGGTTGCTAGTACCGATGCCGAGGCGTGTGAAGTAGCCACCGCTATTGCGATAATAGAGATCGCCAGTTACACCGCTCGAATCGTCGTAGAGCGCTACTTTTTTGCGAGTTGTGCCAGATGTCTGTGTGACATATAAGTTGTCACCAGCGAATTCAACCGCGCCTACCTCGGGTGTAGTGAGAAGTGTGCCGGAACTGAACTTTAGCGGTGCACCACCGGCTCCTGCCGTGCCGCCGCGGATAGTCACGTTTTGGTGGCCACCGTTGGCTGCATTATTCGTGCCGTCGTCGAAGTGTTCCTTTTTCAGGTATTGACGTAACAGATCACCCCAGGTGCCATCGTCACTATTTACTATTGGGAGGCGCTGGTCTGCCACTAGAGGGAGCTCCCCTCATGCGCATTAGCAAACAGACTACCCATCGCGTCGTGCGCAAAAAGTAGGCAAGTGGTTGCCTGGGATGCTTTGTGGTGAAGCATATGCTTCTCAGTATAGGCTATTTTGACGCCACCACAAAAGCATGGTGTTATTCACCAAACTTACGACTGCCAAACCCATGGCTGGCAATACGATGTGGTTGTGAACCTTGCTCGATAACTTTAGATGTATGCGAGAGCTTAGCGATAAAATTTGTCACACCAAATGCACTTACTGCTGCGATACCAATCATTTTTAGAAACTCACCACGCGTCACTTCGCGCTGCAACAACTCATCGAATACTTTCAATGTTTATTTCTCCCTCTGTCTGCACACAGTATACAAAACCCAAAGCATGAGCACAACCCGTACTTTGTTATACTAAGTAATATATGAAAATACCGAGGGTCACGCTCAGTCATCTCACCGTAGCGGTCGCGTTGACGATCGGCGCTGCATTGTGGCAGCAGGTAGCGGTAGCACAGCCGTTTGGCGTGGGCAAGTTTGGGGCAGATGTGCCATTTGGCAGTCAGACAAGCATCTCAATCGGATTGAGTAATAGTAGTGCCGATATCGCTATGACGCCTAGCGGAGGCACGTTTAGTGGTACGGGCGGCCATACTATTACTGTAACGTCACTTGATGTTGTTGGGTACGACCTCTATGCAAATGGCACGACGACGGCAAATATGAGTAATGGCACCGACACCATACCGGCGAGTAGCAATACGACAGCCGGGGCCCTGAGCACTAACACATGGGGATTCAATACGACCGGCTCTACCACGAACTTTATCGGTATGACGACGAGTCAGCAGCTTATTGCAAGCGGTACCGGGCCTTTTAAAAACGGTAGCCCGACAGCAATGACTTATGGTGCGCTAATTGACATCACCAAGAGCTCGGGTACGTATAGTGTCGGGGTAACTTACACTGCTATTGGTCGGACGTAGCGCTAATCTTACCTGAGCGGCGTCTTTGCCAAAGCCAGACGCTGGCAAGCAGTAGGCTCGCAAGTACGCCTACGGCCCATATAGGAAGATATATAACGGGGACGACTTCGAGTGTTTTGGCTCCAGTTGTGTCGTCTGTGTAGCCATAGCGCAGCGTATAGATGCCCGGTAGGGAGGGTGAGGTCACGGCATCACTTATGGTGCGCGATTCGCCAGGTAGTACGACCGCTGGCCGGGCGGTTGTTAATGAGTTCCAGGCTTGGCCCTGAAGTTGGACGTTCGACTGGAGCTCCAGATGGATATCTCCGGTGTTTTTGATAGCAAATGTATAGGGGATAGTAGTACCAAACGCAAACGAGGGCACGTGTGCCGAGGTGATATCACCCGCGCGAGTCAAATGTCCTCCATCTACAGAAAGGTACAGAAGTGAGGCAACGCGAAGTGTCTTGGCGTTTTGATCACTACCAACAACTGTGCTGGCTATGAGTGCGAAATGGTACTCTTTTTCGTCGGCGGTCACAGGAATAGCAATGCGGTAGTTGATATCCTGTTCTTCTGTGGGAGCTAACTCTAGCCGGGGGACATCTGGAGTAATCCAATCTTCGCGAGGATCGACGAAGGTAATGGCGCGCGTCTGAGAGTCAACGTTAAAAGATTTTACGGAGAGCTGGACGTCCATTGGGGCGTCTGTCTTGTTCGCTATTTTAATATGTGCGCTTGTACCGACACCTGCTTTGCTTGTGAGATTCTGGCGAGACGAAGACATCCACAGACCACTCGTGTCGGCATGAGCTGGCACACTCACAAGAAAGCTTAGTCCTAGAGCTAAGCAACATGTCGTGATAACCCCTCGCTTCATAGTGCTAGTATAGCATTTATAACCCTGTGCCGAGCCTGGTTTGCAGTGGGTGTCATATGAAAACTTGGCACTCTTGACATAGGAGTGCTAATTTCGCTACAATGAAAGTATTGGCAATCTATGCATGAGAGTGCTAATATATGAATATACAATTTGCTATGAAAACTAACGAATAGGAGATATAACTATGGGTAAAATCATCGGAATCGATCTCGGTACAACTAACAGCGCGTTTGCCTACATGGTAGCGGGTAAGCCTGAGGTCATTGCCAACGCGGAGGGTAATCGTACGACACCATCTGTGGTGGCTATCAACAAAAAAGGTGACCGGCTGGTCGGCCAAGTTGCACAGCGCCAGCGTGTGACAAATGCAAAAAATACTATTTATGGCGTGAAGCGTCTTATTGGTCGTAAGTTCACTGACACTGAGGTTCAGAAAGATCTTGACATCATGCCGTATGAGATTGTCAAACACTCAAGCGGTGTGGCAGTCAAGATGGGCGATAAAGAATATACTCCAGAAGAAGTCTCGGCCATGATTCTGTCGAAAATTAAGGCGGATGCCGAGGCGTTCCTCGGTGAAAAGGTTACGGAAGCAGTGATCACTGTACCTGCTTATTTCGATGATTCACAGCGTCAGGCAACGAAAGATGCTGGCAAGATTGCTGGTCTCGAAGTCAAGCGCATCATTAACGAGCCGACAGCAGCTGCACTAGCCTATGGTCTTGAAGGCAAAAAAGATGAGAACATCGTTGTATTCGACCTCGGTGGTGGTACCTTTGACGTGTCAGTACTCGAACTTGGCGACGGCGTATTCGAAGTTCGCTCGACAAACGGCGATACTCACCTCGGCGGCGAAGATTTCGACAATCGTATTGTTAATCACTTCATCGATGTCTTCCAGAAAGAAGAAGGTGTTGATCTTAAAAATGACAAAGCCGCTATGCAACGCCTCAAAGACGAAGCTGAAAAAGCCAAGAAAGAGCTTTCGAGTACCAATAGCTACGAGGTAAACCTGCCGTTTATCACAGCCGATGCTGATGGTCCGAAGCACTTCGAATATACATTGACTCGCTCTAAGCTCGAAGATCTCGTAAAAGATCTGATTGATCGTCTGGCTGGGCCTGTAGAAAAGGCGCTTAAAGACGCTGATATGAAGGCAAGTGACATTGATGAGATCGTCCTCGTCGGTGGTATGACTCGTATGCCAGCGGTCGTCGAAAAGGTAAAGGGTATCTTTGGCAAAGATCCACTCCAGGGTGTGAACCCAGACGAAGTCGTAGCCGTGGGCGCAGCGATCCAGGGCGGCGTGCTACAAGGCGATGTCAAAGACGTGCTCCTACTCGACGTGACGCCACTGAGCCTCGGTATCGAGACGATGGGCGGTGTGACGACAAAGCTCATCGAGCGTAACAGCACAATTCCTACGAGTAAAAGCGAAACATTTTCTACGGCTGCTGACAACCAGCCGCAGGTAGAAATCCACGTGCTCCAGGGTGAACGTGAATTTGCCAACGACAACAAGTCGCTCGGTCGCTTCATCCTCGATGGTATCGCGCCGGCTCCACGCGGCGTACCACAGATCGAAGTGACGTTTAGCCTCGATGCCAACGGTATCCTGAACGTGACCGCCAAAGACAAGGGCACCGGCAAAGAAAACTCAGTCACCATCCAGGACAGTGGCAACATGAGCAAAGAAGACATCGAAAAAGCGCAAAAAGAGGCCGAAGCACACGCCGACGAGGATAAAAAGAAGCGCGAAACTGTCGACATCCGCAATCAGCTCGAAAACGCTATCTACCAAGCCGAGAAAATGCCCGATGAGTACAAAGACAAGATCTCTGAAGACGATGTGAAAGTACTCAAAGAAGCTGCGGAAGAAGCCAAGAAGGTGAAAGACGACGAGCAAGCTGACAAAGAAGCGCTCGAAGCAGCAGTGAAAGCACTGAATGACAAGGTCATGCCAATCGGCGCCAAAATGTACGAACAAGCTGCCAAAGAAGATGCACCTGCTTCTGAAGATGGCGATAAAAAATCGGACAAGGATGAGCCTGTAGAGGGCGAAGTCGTTGACGAGAGCAAATAATCACTTTTTACGGACTGCTATGCCTCGTGCTGTGTTGTGGCCGAGGTATAGTGCGTCTCGTATTTTAACGTGAAGAGACATATAATAACTACATAATCAAAGGAGGATTGTAGGATGAATATTCTTGGTTGGATTATCATCGGTGGGCTTGCGGGCTGGATCGCATCAAAATTTGTCGGTACAGATAAAGGCCAGGGGATCTTAGGTAATATCTTGGCTGGTGTTATCGGTGGAGTCGTCGGAGGCTGGGTGTTCGATCTAGCCGGGGGCACAGGTATTACGGGGTTTAACCTCTGGAGCTTTTTTGTTGCTGTTGTTGGCGCGGTGATCGTGCTGTTCATCTGGAAGGCGCTGACTGGCAGAAAGAAATAGATGAGTTGCAGCCTACGAATAAGGATGCTATATTGAGACTAGAAGTAGGTTCAGCGGGATTCTCCAGAATCCGTCCACGCGGTTGCTTCGCCACACGACATATAAAAAAAGTCATTAAGACATGTCGTATGGTGGAGAGCCGTGTTTTTATTTCTCCACTTTCGACATCTAGAAGGAGGAAGACATGAAAGCAAATTTAGAGCTCGCGACAACTATTGCCCATGAAGCGTATGACAGCAAATGGCGACGCGACGGTAAACCATATATCTCTCATCCTCTTACTGTCATGACGATGGTGGAACTCATCGGGGGTGACGAGTCTGACCAAATTGTCGCATTATGTCATGACATCGTCGAAGACAATAAGGCGTGGCCACTGGAGCGGTTTATACACATGGGTTTTGATGTGCAAGAGGTGGTGACACCACTTGGTTTACTTTCATACACACCCGAAGTGCCGGATGCGGTTGCGCGCATGGGTATATTACAAAATGCACGAGCAGCGCGTGTAAAACAATGTGATACTGCACACAATAGATTCGATCGGCCAAAAGAGCACAAAATACCGTTCTACGATGAAACGCTACTCCTAACTGAGCGTGTGACGGGCAAAAAAGTGAACGAACACCTTGTGCGTGCGGCAGAGCAACTTGTATTGTATCGATTTGGTGACGACTATGGTGTGTCCGAATACATGAAAGAAAGCACCGCTCGAGCCGAAGCTAATATGGGGCAAGGCTAAGAGCGAATGCGCGATGAAACTGGTTGGTAAGGTCGAATTTACCCAGATCGCCCAGTAAAATTACGGAAGGGTCATCGGTAGCTAGCTGCCAGCAGCGAACGTTACCCTCCAGGTATACAGTATCTTTCAAATACGCGGCCGAACCATTTCCTAGTGTTCCTTTGAGGATACGCACGGCCTGGTACCAGGCTTCTTGGCGCGCAAAGGCTTCGTTGTTGGTTGCCCTGGGCTCGCGGCGTTCGCGCCAGAAATAATAGAGTTTATATAACACGTCGTACAGACGAGCGAAATCGTATGGCTGCCCGTTGAGACCGGCAGCAAAGCTCACGGATATATGCAACAATACGATATATTCCCACGAGAATTGGCGGAGAAACGTGCATTCATGCGGGTAGACAATCTGTTCGCGTAGAAATGCTCGGCCTTCATTGCCTTTTTCGTACCCGGCGAGTCCGGAACTCAGGAGTTGGAGCGGGGAGTTGCTGCCGTTGACCGATTCGAGCACGTGACTGCCGATCTCATGGCAGACGATGCCGACGAACTCATCGCGGTCGAGTCGGTAACCTGTAGGGTAGACAACTTGCTTGTGGCTTGGCAAGATAGCCCAGAGATTGTTGTCGGACGGCGCAAGTGTATAGTCTGAGCCGATGTTAGCTAAGACACGGCGGCAGATCTCGTTACCCGTATCTTCGTCTATATATGGTTCGTTCGGTATGCCGTCTGAGCCAAACAACTTCATGTAGTAGTCGGCATGACTTTGTTTAACGGCGGCAAAAGTAGCTTCGGAGGGGACGAGTATATGATGGTCTGCAGTAATGTGAGGAATTGCCTCAAGCACATCATCTCTCAACTTTGTAAGTAGTGGTGAGTGACCCATGGCGGTAGCGAGTGCATCGTCGCGAATCCAAGCGCATGCTGCGTCGAAGATGGTGCGGTTCGGCTGGCCATAAAGTTGCTCGCTAGCACTACGGTATGACTCCATATCCCCAGTTGCGCCAGCCATGATGAGCTGAATATTGAGGAGTAGCGAGTCGAGCGCCGGTATGTAGGCATCGCGCACGAGTGTAATCGTCTCTTCTGTCATAATGCGCGAGCGCAACTGCTCAGCGTCTTCTCGGGCCGTTTTGAGTGTCGAGATGTGGGGTTTATCAGCGACTAAGTCTGGGCTTATAGTGTAATGAGATGCTTCGAATTTGGCACGTTGTGTTGCCAAAATTGATGGCGAGGGATCCAATAGATCGTATGTCTCACCAACAATATGGAGGAGATGGGCGTATGTCGGAAACCAGGTGGCATCAAGCTTCTTCATATAGCTAGTATACTCTGCCAAAAATACCACCAAAACGTTTACGCTTGTGCTACAGTGGTACTATGAATCTACAAGAGGAACTCGCAAAAATCTTCAAAGGCGAGCTCGATACTTCGGATGAGTCGCGCGAATTTTACTCGCACGACGCCAGCTTGTTTGAACTCAAGCCGGAAGTGGTGGGCTTTCCAAAAGACGCAGAAGACATCAAAAACGTCGTCAAATTTGTTAACGAACACAAAGCTGAACATCCCGAGCTGAGCATCACGCCGCGTTCTCGCGGTACGGACATGTCCGGTGGTGCGATAGGCCGGTCAATTGTGCTCGATATCTCCAAATATATGAACAACCTGCGCGAAGTGACCGAGACAACTGCACATGTACAGCCGGGTATGCTGTTCCGCGAGTTCGACGAGGCAACCGTGGCAAAAGACAGCTTGCTGCCAAGTTATCCGGCCAGTCGTGATCTTGCCAGTGTCGGTGGCATGGTCAACAACAACTCTGGCGGTGAGAAGTCGCTTGAGTACGGCAAAACAGATAATTACGTGACTGAGCTCCAAGTAGTACTCAGCGATGGCAACGAGTATACAGTCAAGCCGCTTACTAGAGATGAACTCAATGCCAAGATGGCTCAGGATGATTTCGAAGGTCAGCTCTACGCGCGCACGTTTGAGCTGCTCGAAGCACACTACGATGAAATCCAGGCTGCCAAGCCAAGAGTGTCTAAGGATTCGACCGGCTACCATCTCTGGAATGTCTGGAACCGCGACACGGGTATCTTTGACCTAACCAAGCTCTTCGTTGGCGCTCAGGGCACACTCGGTATTGTGACAGATATCAAATTCAAGCTAGTGAAGCGTCGCGCCCATAGCGGCCTGCTCGTACTGTTCCTGCGTAGCACGAAGGAACTTGGTGAGCTGATTCCAAAAGTACTCGAAAGCAACCCAGCTACATTTGAGAGCTTTGATGACCAAACACTGTGGCTGAGCATCAAATTCATGCCAAGTTTCCTCAAACTACTTGGCCCAGTACGATTTATTCATTTACTTATCACGCTCATCCCAGAAGGATTCCAGTTGCTTCGTGGTATTCCAAAACTTATTCTTATGGTTGAGTTCAACGGGGATAGTGAGGCGGAAGTGCGCGCAAAGGTAAAAGATCTTCACAAGAGTCTCGGTAAGCATCGTGCTCGTTATGAAATCAACGGCTTCGAAGAAGATCCGACCGAAGGTTCGAGTGAGAAGTTTTGGATTATGCGCCGTTACAGCTTTCAACTCCTGCGCAGCAAGGTAAAAGACAAACATACAGCCCCATACATTGATGATTTTATCGTTCCGCCAGAGCATCTGCCAGAGTTTCTGCCTCAGCTACAGCAGATCATCAAAAAATATAAATTATTCGCGACAATCGCGGGTCATATGGGTGATGGCAACTTCCATGTGATACCTCTCATGAAAATCGAAGACCCAGCCGAACGAGCAAAACTAGAACCGTCACAAAAAGAAGTCAACGAATTAGTGCTCAAATATGGTGGCAGCATCAGTGGTGAACACAACGACGGCATGGTTCGCGGCCCTTGGCTTGAGCAAATGTACGGCCCAACTGTACTTGGCTACATGCGCGAAGTTAAACAGCTCTTCGATCCCCAAAATATCTTCAATCCCAAGAAGAAAACCGATGCTGATTGGGATTTCAGCTTTGGGCATATCCGCGAACACTTCTAGATTTACAGTGTACGGCGGGTCATGTATACTATCCCCATAAAGCATAAGGATAAAGACAGATAGTTATGAACAAAAAACGGTTAATAGTAATAGTGGCACTCGTTTTAGTCGTCCTGGCTGGTGCGGGTGTGCTGGCGTATGTAATCGCTCACGACAAAAATGGAGTCAATAATCCGGGTGCGCAGTACGGTGTCGGGGCCGATGGCTATGGTGCAAGTGTTAATCCAAACGAGCATCTTGGTACGGTGAAAGTACTCACGAAAGATCAAGTGAACGCTGGATTTGGTGGCGATGCGACAGTGAGTAAGCCAGAAGAGTCGGGTACGCTGCACCTTGGCGATGTAAAGGGTGAGACGGCGACATTTGCAGTCAAGACAACCAAGGGAGACGTGTCGTTTGAGGTTGATGTGCGTACATATCCATCGGCAGAAGACTTGAACGCTGCTGGGCCCTTCACTGGGGCCGAGCAAGCCAAGGTGACTGGCTTATCCAGCGAGGCACATTATTTGGTGCCATATGGTCAGGAAATGCTCAACGATCAACAAGTAGCACTGCTCACCACTAAAGATAAGACATCGTATAAATTTGCTATCGTCCAGAGCTCAGACAAGATTATCTACGGCACCGATGAGGCCAAGGCAATTCTGCTAGAGATTGCCAAAAAAGCTAATCTTAGCGAAGTCAAATAATTCAAATATTCCCCTACTAGCACTCTTTACATGAGAGTGCTAGCTTGTGTATACTAAAAGTAATGAGTAAGCGAGATTATTACGAAGTACTAGGGGTTACCAAAGACGCGAGCGCTGACGAAATCAAAAAGGCGTTTCGTAAGGCTGCCGTGAAACACCACCCTGATAAAGAAGGTGGTGACGAGACAAGGTTTAAGGAGGTGAATGAAGCCTACGAAGTGCTGAAAGACCAGCAAAAACGACAGCGCTACGACCAGTTTGGCCATGCGGGCGTAGGCGGTGCGGCTAGCGGTGGCTCAGGTGGCGGCAATCCATTTGAGGGCTTCGACGGCCAGAATATCCATTTTGATTTTGGCGATGGAGGCCTAGGCGATATTTTTGGTCAATTCTTTGGCGGTGGGCAACAGACTGGCCGCGGCAGGGCTCGGCGCGGCAACGATGTTGAAACGAGTGTAACGCTAGAGTTTGAAGAAGCGGTATTTGGTGTCGAGAAGACACTCAAGCTCGATATGCAAGATGAATGTAGTCACTGTCACGGTGAGCGTGCCGAACCTGGCTATGGTATGAAAACGTGTGAGACCTGCAAAGGCTCTGGGCAGATTGCCAAGGTAATGAATACAATGTTTGGTCAGATTCAGCAGGCTGTGGTTTGTAGTACCTGTGAAGGCCGCGGCAAGGTACCTGAAAAAGTATGTGCTGTCTGCAAGGGCCGTGGCACCGAACGTCGTACGCAGGAGCTTGCCTTCAAAATTCCTGCTGGTATTGATGATGGTGCGACGATACGTTTGCGCGAGCATGGTGAGGCGATTGCTGGTGGCTCACGTGGCGATCTCTATATACATATTCGTGTCAAAGCACACAAGGAATTTACGCGTGAAGGTGACCTCATTCTCAGTGAGACACATATCGACATGGTCGATGCTGCGCTTGGTACGGAGGTGGACGTGCCAACTGTCGACGGCATGGTACGCATGAAAGTGCCGGCAGGTACGCAGAGCGGCACCGATTTCAAGCTGAGTGGACATGGTGTGCCGCGTGGCGCTCACCGAGGCGCACAAATTGTCAGTGTAGTAGTAGACACTCCGGCCAAACTGAGCAAAAAGCAACGGGAGCTGCTCGAGCAGTTCAAATCCAGTAAAAAGCGCTCCATTTTCTCCTAATTTCTCCCCAAATATACTTGGCTTTTACGCAAAATGAGAGTATAGTTAGTTTTGTTCTCGTCAAGAGGTCATAAGCTTGACGAATCTACTAAAAAGTGATAGTATAGAATCAATATGTGGGTGAATACCTGGAGACCACATTTGGAGGGCGTGTCGCTATGGCGATATGCTCTAAATTTTTTGGTCGTGATAATCGCGGCTTTGTTGTGGACAACCCTGACTTCTCCAGTGACGCATGCTGCCGAGGCCACCTGGAACACGAGTAATGGTTCCATTCGCTACGCTAACCTCGACTTCCAGGGCCCTCAGACGGCCGATGGTACGACACCCCCCGGAGTGCCAAGTGGCGCAGTCTACTATCAAAATCTTAGCAACTCTGGTGGCAGCCCAAAGGCAAACATTGTCTATTTTGAAAAAGATGCCGATCTAAAGAATACAACTAATGCGAAATACGCCCAGTACGACTACGACCAGGGCGCGACTCAGAAGTATTCCAATCCAACCAATCAACGAGGTATCTCAATCGATAAGCAGCCGGCTGATGCTGCAGATAAAAAAGAGCAGACCTCGTGTGTGGTTGGAGGTATCGGATTTGTTGTCTGCCCAGTGATGAAGTTTCTCGCCGAAGCGATGGACAAAGTCTACGATGTGTTGAAGACCTTTCTTAGCGTTCAACCGCTGTCCACTAATCGTGAAGGGGGCTTGTATAAAGCCTGGGCGATGATGCTCACGATTGCCAATGTGCTGTTCGTGATTGGCTTTTTGATAATCATCTACTCCTATCTGACCGGACAAGGTGTCAAGCAGTACGATCTTCGCACGATTATACCGCGGCTTATCGTCGCCGCAGTGCTGATCAACATCTCTTATTACATTTGCGCTGCTGCAGTTGATGCATCCAACATTGTCGGAGCTAATTTGCAGGATGTGCTGAACGGGGTTCGTAATGAGCTAAGCGGTAATCAGGCGACAAGCCAGTCCACTCAGACTTGGGCAAATATTGCTACGCTTGTCCTGTCGGGCGGTACTATAGCGGCAGGGGGAATGACGGCGTTGGCGTTAGGACCGGCGGCACTCCACCTGCTCACACCGATGCTCGTGAGTGCTGGGATCGCTGTCATAGTTGCGGTGGTGGTACTGGCAGCTCGTCAGGCAATCATTACGGTGCTTATTGTGATAGCGCCAATTGCATTTGCTGCTTTTATTTTACCAAGTACGCAAAAGTACTTCGATAAGTGGCGCGGTCTTTTCATGACCATGCTGCTCGTGTATCCCATGTTCTCGGTACTTTTTGGAGGCTCGCAATTAGCGGCAATGCTAATAGCACAGAACGCGACAAGCGTTATTACGGTAATGCTCGCGATGTTTATACAAGTTGTTCCGCTCGTAATCACTCCTTTTCTCATACGTTTCAGTGGTAATCTTCTCGGTAAGGTTGCCGGTATGGTCAACGATCCAGCCAAGGGTGTGGGCGATCGTGCAAAAAACTGGAGCAAAGAACGCCTTGACCTCGCGAAAGATCGACGATTGGCTGAGCCAACTCGTGGTAACCCGGGCGTAGCGCTCATGAAGAAGCTCGACAAGGGTAAGCGTGACCGTGAGACGAAACGCAAGACCTACCAAGCGCAGCGCAATGCCACCTATGCCATGCAGAGCGAGCAGCTCGCTATTGATCAGAAGCGAGCCGAAGCGCGCGAAGCAACAGCAAATCTGCGCAACGATGCGGCGTATGAGGCAAGTAAAATTACCAATGCGTCTGCGAGGCGTGAAGCCGTGCAACATCAGATGGCTGAGATGTCATTACACAACCAGAAAGCTCGCTTCGAGAACTACATGAAAGAACTTGAATCGAACAAGGGCAGTACAATGCACGCTCGCAATGGGGATAACGTGGCTGCTACGCTCGGCAACGATGTACATAGTCTTGCACAGGATCATATGGTTCAGGATTCGCGCAAGTCATTTGCCGAGGCAACACATCGTGTTGAGTTTGCGAACAGTATGGTTGATAGCCAAGCGCTGCAGCGAGCTGCAGCGGGTATTGGTGGTGAGGCTGCCGAAAAGCTCGCGACCGCACGTGCTACGCAGACAATTCGCGAAGACTTCGGCAAGGGTATTGCAGCTCAGACCGAACTTCTCAAGCACTTTAGCGATGGCCTGGACAATGCCTCACTGAAGACATTGGCGCTCGGTGGTTTTGCAGAGGGTAAAGACTCACAAGGACGCTCTTATAGGTTCGAAGTGAATGGCAATATCGGTAGTGAGTTGCACGAAGCGGCCGTATCGAAGTTCCTCAAAGAGACGAACTACGAAGGTGCGTCGGATATTTTGCGCGCCGCGTCAGACGACCGCGAGGCATGGCGTGGCCTGCATGGCACAATCAAGGATGCCGTGATCGCGTCGCACGCTTCGAAGGCGCCATTCTTGTCGGGGCAGGCATTGGATCGTATTGATCAGGGCCATGCAACTAGTGCCGGCGGCTATGAGCGCATGATTATTGATTACATCAACAAAGGTAAGTTTAGCAGGCAAGCGCTTGCTACTGCTGACTCTGTGGCGCTAGAGGATATGCTTGGACTTATGCAGGCGTATCATGCAGGTGCTATACCAGCGGGTGCGGGCGATTTCGATAGGGGTCTGCTCGGTAGGCAGATCGAAAAACTTATCGAAGCGGCCGAGGCAACACTATCCGATCCTCAGATTGGTGCGACAATTTCTGATGTTAATGCTGAACGACTTGGCGCGATCAAAAACTTCAACTCGATTCGGTAGTAGACTAAGTACCATAATAATGGTATAATATAATTAACCGTACTCACTCAAAATAAGGAGGTGGGCAATGAGTCACGGCAAAGAATTGGGACACGAATACTCGTCGGCAGAGGATAAGCCGCCCCGGTGGATTGACCGGGAGATTGACAACATCGGCATGGGGCTGATCGCCATTTTCGTGGTGATAGCTATTCTGTGTGTTGCGTGCATGTGGGTTGGGTTTTTCTTCTGGCTGATGCTGGCGGGGCTCATCGCTGTGATTGTCATGATGTTGCTGACCTGGTGGGTCAGGGGTTCGGCTGACGGTCGAGCTGCTCGGCACACGGCCACACTGAGTGGCCGACTCGAGGTAGAGCAGCGGCCGCTGTCGATGACCGATGGTGACATGCGCGCTACCGCTACACGCTGGCGTGAGCAGGATGGCCGAGAGCAAGCTGCCAAGGCCGACCTAGAAGCGGAGCGCAAGCGTAAGGACGCAGAGGCCAAGAAGAAGCGCGACGAGGAAAGCGGTACGCCAACTGATTTTCGGGCACGTCGTAGCGGAGCGAAGGACCTGCTTCCCGAGTCGAATAAGATTCAGAAGCGCGAAGCCGAGGAGGCGAAGCGAAAGGCGGCTGCCGCACAGGTGTCGCCGCAGAATCCTCCGGCCAACCCATCGTGATTATCCCAAAGTCACACCCCTTCCTGCGCGTAAGCGCGGGCAAGGGGTGTGACCGCACGAACATTTTGAAAATCTATGAACAAGAATTTATATACAGCGAGAGCAGAGTATAGCTTTGCGCCAGGTAGGCGGCTTGATAGCGATGTGTTCATCGCGCAGGATGGCTCGGTCGACATTACCCTGACAGACAGTGCTTTGGAGCAGATCGCCGCAGATGCGACAGCCGCTCGAGAGCAGTGGGATTTACTATATCAAGATACAAGCTTGAACGAACAAGAACGGCTAATTGCCAGGAGGCATATGGCCGAGATTACGCTGGCGTCATGTATCGCCGAGCAAATGCTATACGAGGAAGATGTGAGCGATGAAATCGCAGAACTTCAAGAAGAGCTATATGGATACTATGATCCTGAGCTATTTCGTGCAGCGGTAAGCCTCAAGCGGACGCAGCTCGCTGAACTCACACTACCACCAGAATGGCAGATTCAACGCAGCGAGGTTGTTGCAAAACTTGATGCATGGGGTGCAGATGTCTCAAGCGATACACTCGCACAACCGACTCATGCGACATTCGAGATGGTCGGTGATTGGCTACAAGATAACTTCGGTGACATAGTAGATGAAATTGAAAACGATGGCCATGAGTCTCAATACGATGCTCAGCAGATCGTGGAATATTTTCAGAAATTAATAGGCTCAACGCCTACACTTCACAAATCTGGATGGCGTGCACACGTAGTGCAACGTAAAAAATCTTCAGTCACAACCCGTGCAACGGACAAACAAATTGTTGTCTCGTCGCAACGACGCTCTTCGAAAGATACGCTGCAGGGACTCATGATCCATGAAGGTGGTCACGCACTTCGTTCAGCACTTGCCGAAGAGAATGGCGATGAGCTTGGCCAATACGGTACCGCAGCATATGCGCGGTTCGAAGAAGCATTGATGATTGCGTTTGAGCAATGTCTCACGGGAGAACATACACCCACTCGTGGACTTGAACATTACCTAGCTGCCGGGCTTGCCAGTACGGAAAATGTACCAAAAGACGAGATTTTCAAATTATTCTTCCAGATGTCGTTTCTCAAAAATGTCGCTGAAAAGAAAGAAGAGCCCGAAGAGAAAGCCTATGCGACAGCGGTGTCATTTTTGCGTCGTGATTTTGCTGGTATGGTGGACGTAGACGAAGGTATATCGCATCGCAAAGACATCGACTACTTCTATGGGCTCAACGAAGCCTGGCGCTTTCTCAACTATATCTCAGCACACGATATCGTCGACGAATCATTGAGCTGGGTGATGAGTGCGAAGTTTAATCCATTTGTAGCAGGGGAGCGCGAACATGTAGAGCGGCATAGCCCTATGCCACAAAAGCTCAAAAATCTGTTTGAGGAAATTGCTTGATGTAGTAAGTTCGAGGCTCATCGGGGTCTTGATCTGTGCGAGTAGCGACGCCAATGGGCCGGTAGCCGCGCCTAAGATGCATGTGTGTAGAAATAGCATTTGAGTCTTTGATGATTGCTCCGACGCCGGTGTAGCCCTGCTTGTATACAGTATCTTCGGAATGAGCGATAAGTGCACCACCAAGGCCTTTGCCGCGATATTCCGGCCGCACATACAAGCTCCCTATCTCTGGTAGCTGGGAGAGTATTCGGTCTTCCTGCTTACGAGGTCCAATCCAGCGCACAAGCTGAATGGCGGCGATTATTCCATCTTGTTCTGTGCAGAAATATGAGTAGTCGCCCGCATCTTGATGGGCAAGTCGCTTAGCATGCGCATCTGGCTGGGGTTGAGGAAAATTTTGCACAAGTTCTTCTAAGTCTGTATGCGCAAGTGTTCTGAAACGGGATGCCATGTCCATGGTGCTCGTATAGTAGCACCCTAAGGGGGAGGGGTCAACGGATAATATTGATAATATGACTAAAATATAGTATAATAATACATATGACTCAAAACACAAAAAAACTCGCAATTGTCACTGCCAATGCCGCCAGCACGGGGTCAAACTTACTCGCAACTACAGCACGGCGTTTGGGCTATGAGCCTCTCGTATGCCTTGCTGATGACAAAAACGCGGCCAGTATAATTGATGCCGCTGATGCTGTTATCTACCGCCGCAGCCCTAAAACGGTAGAATTATATAAAAATATTGCGATGCATCTTACCAACCGGTCCCATAAACAGTCTTTGCTACGGAGTCTAGAATCGTTTAGCAAATGTGATTCCTATACTATACTGTCACGGGCTCACGTGCCAATGCCTAAGTCGGAAATCGTGACAAAAGTATTGCCTCCACCATGGCTTCCAGGGGTAGTGAAAGCTGCTGTAGGGAATAAGGGGTTGGGTGTGACCCTTGTCAAAACAATAGATGAGTACAATACAGCTGTTGCAAAGTGCTTGGATGCAGAAAATGAATGCTTGTATCAAGAATACATAGAGGAGTCAAGGGGTGCGGATAAGCGTGTTATTGTCTGCGGATCCCGGTGCGTGGCTGCTATGCGCCGGATCGCTCAACCAGGGGAATTTCGTGCAAATATTCACCTAGGTGCGGCAGCGAGTACGTATGAACCAAGCTCACAAGAAAAAGAGATAGCTATCGCTGCGGTTGATGCGCTTGAATTACCGTATGCCGGAGTGGATATTATCGATAGCGATGAAGGCCCTTTGGTATTAGAGGTGAACCCGTCTCCCGGATATGCTATCAGTGAGATTACTGGAGTCGATATCGCAAAAGAAATAATTGAACATATCATGAACGAGGCGAATGCATGATTGATCTACAAACTATCAAAGAGAGCGAGCTGAACAGGGGGATGTTGTTGCTGCAGAGAGAATTCAAGCGTCGAGGCTGGCGCGCATGGCTTGCGTATCAGGGTTCACCCATCTGTTACATCGACAGAGGCGACAATAAACGGTTGCGGATTTTTAGTACCACCCCACCCACGACTTCGTATGCAGCGGCATATGTCGCAAATGACAAGCTTGCGACATATGCACTGCTTGACTCTATAGGCGTGCGACAATTGGCGTCGGTATCTGTAAGCAATAAATACGGGAAAGGTGAAGCACAGCAGCTTCTGAGCCAAGTGGGGAGTGTTGTAGTGAAGCCATTTGATGGTGGGCACGGCAAGGGTATTACGGTGGGTGTTACGACCGAGCAGCAATTAGACGACGCTATAACGTACGCTGTGACATTTACAAAATCAGCTCAACGGGTAATTGTTCAAGCGCAGTATCGGCATGAAACATCATATGATATACGTATTGCATGTATCGATGGCAAGTATCAGGCGGCTATATGGCGTGTACCCGCAAGAGTGTGGGGTGATGGCACGCATACTGTGCGTGAGCTGGTAGAAATTGAAAATGCCTCTCCTAGGCGTGGCGAACCCTACTATGCACCTTTGGCTCGCATAGATGTGGACCGAGCCGCTCAATTTCTCGGTAATATCTACGAGACTACTCCAGAAGGTGGCCAAGAGGTGACAGTACTTGGTGTAGCAAATTACGGTGCGGGTGGTGAGCTGGTGGACGTGACGGATGACCTACCGAAATGGATGATCAAAGAGGCGGAAACAGTATCGATGACTGCGGAGCTATATGTAAGTGGCGTCGACTACATGACAGCCAAAGTACCAACACCCGAGATGACCCGAGATGAACTAGACGCAGTTATTATCGAGATTAACAAATGTCCTTCGCTTGCGATTCACGATCTTCCTACGCAGGGCGAGCCTAGGGGGGCTGTGGCTGCGTATGTTGACTATCTTGCTACTATTGTCATAACTTAGCCTTCTGTCTGTATGGCGCAGTGTGTATCAACGAAGTGCTTGTCAGCGGCAAATTGTGCAGGATTTTCATGTGATAGTATGATAACCGCAACAGCTTTATGTCCGCCTGAAGCTTTGCCGACGGTATCTCCAGGCTGAGTTTTAATACTCAGGTAATTGAGTGATGGGAGTTGTTGTAGCTCTTCGAGATGTGTGATTCCAACAAATGATCCTTCTGAGTGTGGAAATAATTCAAGAACGGCACAGCTATATGTATAAGACGATGCAACCGTTGGGATTCCACCCGCGGCAGTCTGCAAGGCTGCTCCAGTAATATCGATGCCATTAGCGAGCCGGTGCATGCGTTCGCGGTAGCCGCCGTTGCGCGCACCAATCTCAACGATGCGCGGTCCGTCGGCTGTCATAATGATTTCTACGTGGGCGGGAGTGTGCTTCATGCCAAGCGCACGAATGCCGATGTCAGCGCAGCGCCGCAGCGCCGTTTGATCTTTTGTCGAAAGTGCACTCGGCAACAGGCGGCTGTAGTGAAAATTATCGTCATAGCCGATGTCGTAGCCCGTCTGATAGTCAACGACTGCATCGAGGATGTGCGGCGTGCCTGTGCCGTCAACAAAGGCATCGACGGAATGCACGCTCCCTGCCAGGAATTCTTCAACGATAAGTGATGGAGTACGATTTGGCGCGTATTTAGCGTAGGTCGAATTTAGTAGCCGAGTCGCTATATGATAGTTTGCAAGCAATTCATCAAGCGAGTTGCTTTTTGTGACCAGAAGGCTTTTGGCAAGATTGGCGGGTTTGAGGATGAGAGGAAACGTGTGGTTCGCAGCAAACGCACGCAGGTCGTCTTCGGTGCGGACGATAGCAAAGTCGGGACTGATTTTTTCGGGAGCCTGGGCAAAAAGTGAGCGCATCAGGAACTTGTCGGTACAGGCCTCGGCTGCGGTTGCTGGTATACCTGGTAAGCCAAGGTGCGCGGCGATATGTGCAGCAGGTAGTATGTAGTTTTCATAGGTAGCAAGTACAAGATTTGGCGTGGTCTGGAGCGTATCAACAGTAGCAAAAAGTGATTCAAGTGACGAGAAATCTGCTACAACTCGGTGCTTGAATCGTTTGTCTGGAAACTTAGTAGCTTGCCGATCCTGAAGCACGGTATATGTGTACTCGTGAGCGACAAGATAGTCTGCGAGAGCGGAGAATTTCTTACCTACAACGAGCACGTGTGTCATATTGATAATTATACAAAATTATGTTAATATATTCAAGTTGTCTAATTAAAATATCTTATTCATAATACAGTGTATGGCTACCAAGCATGATTTTCACAAAGTTATCATCGGCCGGTCCGAACTACTGACTTTTGTCGGTACGGCGCCAGTGAAGATACCCGCAAAAACCGATACAGGTGCGTATCGGTCTGCTGTGCATGCTGACAATATCGTATTAAATGACGACGGCGTTTTGAGTTTCGACCTCTTGGGTGGACATCCTGTGTGTGGTACGATGGCATATCGGGTCACCGCCGAAGAGTTCGCGACTGTATGGGTATCCAACTCTTTTGGGCACCGGGAGCAGCGCTATGAGGTAAAGCTCAAAGTAAAGCTGGGGCCAAAGGTGTTCCATGCGAGATTCACACTGGCCGATCGCTCGAAAAAAATCTACCCGGTACTACTTGGTCGCAAATTACTCAATCACCGGTTTCTTGTAGATTCGGCTGAAACAAGTCTCAACCGAATAGAATTAAAACAGCAGTACAATATAGACTTTCCAAACGATGAAGAAGAAGGGCGGGATTCATGAAGATAGCGATTCTGTCGAAAGGCGGCGCAAATTACTCCACAAAACGCCTCAAAGAGGTCGCAGTAGCCCGTGGACATGAGGTAGAAGTGATTAATTACGCTAAGTGTTATGTGGCGATTGAAAAGAATCAGCCAGTTGTGCGTTACAAGGGCCGTTCACTGGATCATTTCGATGCAATTATTCCACGTATTGCGCAAAGCTATACCAAGTATGGAACCGCAATTGTGCGTCAGTTTGAGCATCAGGGCGCATTTACTACGGCCAGCTCAATCGCCATCGTACGTTCACGGGACAAGTTGCGTGCATATCAGATCATGGCACGCGCTGGCGTAGGAATACCAAAGACGGTGTTTGCGCGCGAGACAGCCAATTTCGATGACGTGGTCTCACTTGCGGGCGGCACACCGCTGATCATCAAAGTGGCACGTGGCACACATGGTAACGGCGTAGTGCTCGCAGAGACGACCAAGGCAGCCAAAGCAGTAATGCAGGCATTTTATGTGGAGGGCGTGAACTTCTTGGTCCAAGAATTTGTTAAAGAATCTGCGGGTGAAGATATCCGTGCACTAGTGGTGGGTGGTCGTGTGGTTGCTAGTATCAAACGTCAGTCTCTCGACGACGATTTTCGTAGCAATACGCACCAAGGTGGCGTAGGAGTGCCGGTCAAGCTGACAGATGAAGAAAAGAAGACGGCCATCAAAGCCGCTAAGGCTATGGGGCTTCCTGTGTGTGGAGTCGATATGATGCGTAGTGGTCGGGGCCCCCTAGTGCTTGAAGTAAATTCATCTGCTAGCCTCAAGACACCAGAGGCAGTCACCAGTCGGGACGTAGCAACTAAGATCATTGAATATGTCGAACGCAACGCCAAGCGTCGACCGAAAAAAGACAAAGTCGGCGCATAGCGTATCTCTAGCGACTCGGGTATACTAAGCGTATGGAATACGGTGCGCGCAGTCATGCTGAGCATAATCTCGTCTGGGTCGGCGTCATGCTTGTCGTAGGCGCGCTAGTATTGTTTGTTGCCTGGAAGTTTTGGCCCGAGTCACTCGGTGCGACGGATGTGTCGGTGGGAGCTAAGACGTTTCGTGCTGACGTAGCGGATACCGAAGATCGGCGTAGTGCTGGTGTGACGGGTCTTGGTACAATGTCGGATGATCAGGCGCTATTGATGGTCTACGATTATAGTGGTGAGTGGCCGATTCGCACACAAGGCAATAAGTTCTCTGTCGATATCGCATGGATTTCGGAAGGCAAAAAAGTAGCGTATGTAGCCAAAGACGCACGTCCTTCGTCGACAAGCACGTACAAGCCCGGCGGCAAGTCTCGCTATGTGCTGATTCTACCTGCTGGAGCGGTGACAAAATACAATATCTCGCCCGGTAAGATAGTTAATTTCGAGTACGGCGGCTAGCATGGAAGTGGCGGTGATTGTCGGCGCAATTGTACTACTGCTATTTGTATTTGCCTACATGACGAAGCGGCGCTTTGGTGTACTAGGTCTGGCGTTGGCAGCTGGGTATGTACTGAGCAAGCTATGGGAAACGAGCATCGCTGATCTCGTGAGTAATAGCGGTATTGAGCTAGAGATGGTGTCGCCTGTGACACTTGCAACACTGGCGGTGATTTTGTTGCCGTCGGTGGTACTGCTATTTGGTGGGCCGACGTACAAGACGAAGCGCGGGCGATTGATTGGATCGCTCCTCTATGCTGTGCTGGCGGTAGTATTCAGCCTCGATGCACTGCAATATACGCTAGTGTTGATGGGTCCGGGCAAGCAAGTCTTTGACTTTCTCGTGCAGTATCAGCAGATTATCCTCACGGGAGCACTAGCTGGGGCGGTAGTAGATATCATGCATGCCCGATCGAGTGGCGGCAAAAAAGACGAGCATCACGCAAAACATTGACAAATATCAGAGGTGCATGCTAATATGTACGGAGCGAAAAGCTGAATATAGCTTTCATGAATTAACAATTTGGGACCATAGCTCAGCTGGTTAGAGCACCTGCCTTTTAAGCAGGGTGTCCTGGGTTCAAGCCCCAGTGGTCCCTCCATAGAAAAAGACTCATCTCCGTGATGAGTCTTTTTCTATGGAGAAACTTCAGCGTATCCGCGGGCTTCCAGCGAATCGCAAGGCAATATCTCTATGCTAAACTTAAGCTATGTTTTCCTGGCTCTCTCGTCGTATCCACTCTGTCTTTCTGATATCTGGCCTGTCGTGCGGTGTGCTGGCCGGGGTGCTATTGTCATATTACTTCCCGAGCCAGTGGTTCACGGCTGCATCGTGGTGGGTGGTCTGGCTGTTTTGGCTCGCTCTGTGCTTCTGGAAGGCGCGGCGCTGGACACTGATTGTGTTATGCATGGTTGGCGCGACAATAGGCTATGGTCGCGGCGCATATGAGCTGGCGTCGTGGGTAGATTTGTCGCACTATACCGGCCGCACGGTCACGATGAGCGGAACTGTGCGTGAAGATCCAGCAAGCGGTAGCGGCAGTGAGGTGCGCTTGCGGCTCGATAGTGTGCAGATCAATGGTGTACGCTACGGCGGCGTGTACTGGGTGAGCGTGAGTGGCAGCGGAGCGAAGGCTATTGAGCGCAGTGACCGGGTGACGGTACGCGGTACGCTCGACGAAGGCTTCGGTACGTTTGCGGCCACGATGTTTCGCGTTGGGCTGGTGGAACTGCAAAAACACGTACGGTTTGACCCGATGCTCGAAGTACGCAACTACTTTGCTGACATGATTCGCACTGCGTTGCCCGATCCGCAAGCGTCGCTCGGGATCGGCTATATATTGGGGCAGAAGCGAGCGCTGCCTGCTGATTTTGAAGCGGCGCTGCTGACTGTCGGTCTGACGCACGTGGTGGTCGCAAGCGGCTACAATCTTACAATATTGGTACGTGTGAGTCGGCGCCTCTTTGAACGAGTGTCGCGCTATATGGCGGTGCTGGCGAGCGGCACACTCATTGTGGCATTTGTCGGTATTACGGGTT